>CAJWMA010000035.1 GCA_913042995.1 uncultured bacterium
TCTGAAGAGATTCTCGCGGCGGGTCCGCGCGGGTGATCGGGACGGGATCCTATACCGGTGAACCAGCCGCCAGCTGGTAGCAATGGGCCAGCAGCAGGTCAAACTCGAGTTCCTGCAGCTGCTCCAGGTCGAGGCGGCAGTTCTCCAGTTGCCCCCTGACAGCCGCCTCGCAGGCATCGGTGTATCCGAAGGGATCCCAGGCAGGTGAGGTGAATCCGGCCAGGATCTCCGCTTCCGTTATAGAGGGCGCCTGCTCGGCGAGCTGTTCGAAAACAGGGTGAGGTCCGACCCTGTTGAACCAGTACTTGGAGTTGGAATAGTCAGGCTCCAGCCGGTGCATGATGGCGTGCCAATAGCTTCCCTCCGGGCTGCTGATGGTCTGGCTGAGGTTATGGGATGCTTCCTGGAAATCGGCCCGAAGAAGCAGGCCGCTTCGGATGCAGGCGGTCATTGCAGGGTCGACCGGCTCCACCCCCAGGAGCTCTTCGTCGCTAAGGCGGGCTATGCGGTCCGGCCAGGGTTCGCTGAGATCGTAGGCCGGGGTCAGGCCCAGGAGGGGAATATCCTGGCGGATCCTGTCCAGGATCTTTGCCGCCTGGCAGTCATCGGGCAGGTATTGCATGGGCTCCTCTGAAGCGTGTTTCTCGATCCGCTTTCAACAGGGCGGAAATGATAGCAGGATGCATGGGGCTGGTCGAGGGTCTGCCTTGGCGCCGCCTGCGCTCCTTCAGGGGGTCTTCCTGAGCTTCTTCGAGGCGCCCTCCAGGAATCGGCGTTCAGATGAGCTCAGGCTGCCCATGCCTTCCCGGTGGATCTTTTCAAGCAGCGCATCGAGCCGTTCACGGTCCCGCTCTTGCCTTTGCTCACTTTTCTCTGCCCGCCTCCGCTGTCTCTTCAGCTTCCACCGCTCGAAGAAACCCAGGCGACTCTCTCCCTGCCCCGGCTGGTCGAGGCTGGCGTAGCCCCGAGAAAAATCATGGCCGAAGGCGCCGCTGTCCTCGGTGTCGTAGAGCACCTGCTCGCGGACCTGCCTGGCGGTCATGAAGTAGAACAGCCCGCAGAAGGCGCTCACAAATCCAAGCTCGTCAAGGAAGGGATGGGCGAATCGCCAGTTCTCATCTGAGAAGCCCAGGACGATGGTGGCGCCCCCGAAGAGGAGGGCGAGTATGGCGGTGAACTTCGAGATTCGCAGGGTCAGCTCCAGCGCGCTGTGATGGGAGTCCATCCTGCTCCACAGCATGCAGTGCAGAAGCCGTCCGCCGTCCAGGGGGTAGCAGGGAAGAAGGTTCACCAGGAGGAGAACAAAGTTCCAGAGGAAGAGGTATTGCAGCAGGCGCTGCCAGAAAATCGGCGGGCCCGAAAAGGGCAGAAACTCAAGCCCCAGGAGAAGGCAGGCCGCTGTGACCAGCAGTCCGAGTCCCAGGTTGACGAGAGGTCCGCCGGCTGCGACCCAGAACTGCGCGCGGTGGTCATGCGGCGCTTCGCAGACCGCCAGGCCCCCAAGGGGCCAGAGGATGATCCTCTCCGTTCTTCCGCCCTGCCTGTGAGCGGCGTAGGCATGGCCGAGTTCATGCAGCAGGATCGTCAGCAGGAGCGCCAGGGCGAACGCCGCGAAGGCCAGCAGGGGCGCTTCGTACTGGCCGTGATTCTGCAGCAGGATGTCGAATAGCTTGAGGCCGATGATCAGCAGGAGAATCCAGTGCGCCCAGATGTCGATTCCAAACAGGCGGCTTACCCGCAGGCCAGAGTGGCGGAAGGAGTCTTCTCTCATCAGGCTTCGCCTTTCCGGTCCATCTTCATCGGCTCTTCCCAAGGAGGTCTTCCAGGCGCTCGATGGCGGCGCCCAGCTTCTCCATCGAGGTCGCGTAGGACAAGCGAATATAGCCCTCGCCGCTCGAACCGAAGGATGCTCCTGAGAGCACGGCGACACCGGCCTCAACAAGGAGCTTCGCGGCCAGGTCGGCGGAGGACATGCCGGTCCCGGTGATGTTGGCGAAGGCGTAGAAGGCTCCGCCGGGCGGAGCGCAGCTGATTCCGCGGATCCCGTTGAGGGCCTCGACGAGGAAATCCCTCCTCTGGCGGAACTCGCTGACCATGGCGAGGACGGAGTCCTGTGGTCCGCGCAGGGCCTCGACGGCCGCGTGCTGGCTGAAGGTACAGGCGCAGGAGGCTATGTTGACGTTGTAGAGATCGAAGGTCTCGACCAGGGCGGGGGGAAGGATGGCGTATCCGAGCCGCCAGCCGGTCATCGAGTAGGTTTTTGAGAAGCCGTCGACGATGATGACTCTGCCATCCGCGTTCTCAACGGAGGCGATGGTTTCAAATGGCGAGTCGTAACAGAAGTGAAGGTAGATTTCATCGCTGAGGATCGTGATGTCGCGCTCCGCTGCCGCGGCGGCTATCGCCTCGAGGTCTTCGAGCTCGAGGACGCCGCCGGTAGGGTTCTGGGGAGAGTTGAGGATCACCAGCCTGGTGCGGTCGGATACCAGCGCGCGAAATTCATCGGCATCGAAGCGGAAGCCGGTCTCTTCGCGAAGAGGCAGCGGTACCGGCCTGGCGCCGGAATGGGCGATGACAGACTGGTAGGCGGGGAAGCCGGGGTCGGGATAGATGACCTCGTCGCCCGGGCCCGCGAGAGCGTTGATCGCGTAGAAGAGCAGGGCCTTGGCGCCGGGGGCTACCACGACCTGGTCCGGACTGAACTCGAGGCCTCGAAGGGCTCCCGCTTTTTCGGCGATGGCGGCGCGCAACTCGGGCAGCCCCTGGGATGGACCGTAGCCCGTATGTCCATCGGCGAGGGCTCGCACGGCGGCCTCCTTGACGTGATCGGGAGTCGGAAAATCAGGCTGACCGATCTCGAGATGGATGATCTCCCGGCCGCCGGCCTCGAGTTCCTGCGCCCGCCGCAGTACATCAAAAGCCGATTCGCCGGCAAGTTGTCGCGCTCGTTCATGCAGCATAGAAAGTATGATAGCCAGCGGCGGACAGACTCTACACTTGAAAGTCTCCGGCCGGAGCATCAAACTGCAGCCTTGTAAGAGCTTCGACCGGACCTGTTGAGAGATGATGCAGACAGCGAAAAGTCATAAACCGCTCCAGCTGGGGTCTAATCTGACCGTCTGGCCCCCGGTGGTTCTCGCGCCCATGGCGGGGGTGACAAATTATCCCTACCGCAAGATCTGTTCCGAGCTTGGCGCCGGTCTCTGCGTCAGCGAGATGGTGAGCTCGAGGGGCATTCTCGAGGGACATCGCGGCACCTGGAAGCTGGTTCATTTCGCTGAGACCGAGCGCCCCCGTTCCATACAGATCTTTGGCGGCGATCCGGCGGCCATGGGTGAGTCTGCCCGCCGGCTCAAGGATGAGCTGCAGGTAGACCATATCGACATCAACTTCGGCTGCCCGGTCAAGAAGCTGGTCAACAAGGGGATGGGCGCCGCTGTACCGACGAATCCTGAGAACTGCCGGGCGGTGGTTCGGGCTGTCGTTGAGGCGGTCGACCCCTTGCCGGTAACGATCAAGGTTCGGCTGGGTATCGATGATGAAAACCTCACCTTCTTCGACGCGGGCCGAATCGCCCAGGAGGAGGGCTGCGCATGGATCACCGTGCATGGCCGCACGGTGAAGCAGATGTACTCGGGAAAGGCCAATTGGGATCTCATCGCGGAGCTGAACGACAAGATCGAGATCCCGGTGCTTGGCAATGGCGATATCTTCGAGGCCGAAGACGGGCTGGAGCGTATGCGCAGGGCCGGGGTTCCCGGTATCGTGATTGGCCGTGGCTGCCTGGGAAATCCGTGGCTCTTCCGCGAGCTGAGGGCCCTCTTCGATGGAGAGGCTCCGCCGCCGAGGCCGGCAGTCGAGGAGATTGTCGAGATGGTTCGTGAACATTTCCACCTGCTCCTCGTCCACTATGGAGAGTCCGAGAGGGCGGCGATTCTCAGGATGCGAAAATTCGGAGCCTGGTACGCCACAGGTTTTCACGGCGCGGCTGAATTCAGGCGCCGCTTCAACACTGTCCGCAGCGGCGAAGAGCTCGAGGAAATTCTCGGGCTCTGGCTGGCGGGGCAGTCGCAGAGGGAGGGCTGAGCGCATGGTCGGCAGGAAGAGCCAGCAACCGGACGAATTGCGCTACAGGGTGGTGCTGGGAGACTCGCGCTCGATGGCCGACGTTGAGGATGGCTCGGTACACCTGGTGGTGACCTCTCCTCCCTACTGGCAGTTGAAGGACTACGAGGCCGAGGACCAGATCGGCTTTCACCAGGAATACGATGAGTACATCGGTGAGCTTGACAGGGTCTGGGGTGAATGCGAGCGGGCGCTCCATCCTGGCTGCAGGCTGGCGGTCAATATCGGCGACCAGTTCCTTCGCGCCAAGACCTACGGCAGGTACCGGGTCGCGGCGATCCATGCGGACATCATTCGCGGCTGCGTCGGCCGGGGCCTCGATTTCATGGGTTCGATCATCTGGCAGAAGGTGACGACGATGAACACCTCCGGGGGCGGAGTGGTCATGGGCTCCTTTCCCTATCCCCGCAACGGTATCGTGAAGCTCGATTACGAGCACATCCTGCTGTTCAAGAAACTGGGGAAGGCTCCGCGGCCGGATCCCGCGCAGAAGGAGCTCTCGCGCCTGAGCACGGAGGAGTGGAACGAGTATTTCTACGGTCACTGGACCTTTCCGGGCGCCAGGCAGGAGGACCATATCGCTGTTTTTCCCCGTGAACTTCCCCGCCGACTGATCCGAATGTTCACCTTCGCCGGGGAGACGGTTCTCGACCCCTTCCTCGGCAGTGGAACCACGTTGAGCGTGGCGCGGGAGCTGGGCCGGTCCTGTACGGGCTACGAGCTCAACCCCGCGTTCCTCGATACCATTCGCGAGAAGACGGGGTTTGGTGAACAAAAGGAGTTTTTTCACGGGCAGGAGAAGCTGGAGGTGATCGGCAAGGTTCCGTCCGCGGACGAAGAGAACGGCAAGGCGGGCGAACCCTCCGCCAGGGGTCCGGCTGGGAGCTTTGGTTCCGTCATTCGAAAGGGCGACAGCCGGCGGCGGGAGGAGTACCACCGGGTCCGGGAGGTTCTGGACGTTCGGACGGTTGAGCTCGAAGACGGCAGGAACCTGAAGCTCCTTGGCCTGATCGAGGCCGGCGGAGCGGGAGGGGCGGAGCGCCTTCGCGAACTGGTCGATGGGAAGCAGGTCTATTTCAAGAACGATCCCGGAACAGATGGAGAGGATGGGATCTATCTCTACCTGCGTAACAGGACCTGCATCAATTCACGGCTGATCAGGGATGGGGCCGCCGGAGTTGACGAGGGTCGTGAATACAGGATGAAGAAGCGGTTCCTGCGCTACCGGGCTGAACTCGAGTCCTGAGTCTCGCCCCTATCCGACCTCCAGGTGATCAAGGAGCGCCGCGCCCTCATCGAGGCCCGGGGCGAGGAAGTGAGCCCCCGCCTTCAGCAGCCGCTCGCGCTTGCCGCTGTTCATATGGTAGCGGTTTTTTTCCCGGGTGTGGACGCCGAAGGCTACGGCCCCGGTTTCCCGGCCGTCCTGGATCTCGACATAGCCATCTCCGATGACGATGAGCTCGGTACCGTCGAGGCCGTGGTCCGAGATGATCCGTTCGATCACCATTCGCTTCGAGAAGTTTTCGTATTGTCGGAGCGCTCCGAATACCCGGTCCTCGAAAAGATGCTCGAAGCCCAGGAGGGCGGCGTCTCTTCGAACCAGGTCCTCGTCCGTCCCGCTGGCGAGGTAGCAGATCACTCCGCGTCCCGCCAGCTCCTCCAGGAAGGCAAGTGAGCCGGGGACCAGGAAATCTCCGGGCGGAAGCGCCCCCTTCTCAATCGCCGAGAGCCGTTCCGAGATGGCGGCAGCGAGCCGGTCGTTGTAGAGCTCCTTGTATTCAAGGGGTTCCAGCGGCGAGCCGCCGCGCCTCTTGATCTCCTCGCAGAGGCGGATCATCTGGTAGATGGTCTGCTTGCCGGTGAGCTCGTCTACGAACCCGGTCACCAGCGCCTCGATTTCTTCGCGAGACTCGTCCCGCCCGCAGTCCTCAAGGAGATCGGCCATCAGGGGGACCATCTGGTCCTGCCAGCCATCCCTGAGCAGGGACAGGGTGCCATCGAGATCGAAGAGCGCGCAGCGGATGGGCGCCCGCCGCGGCTCCTCCACGATCTCGATAGCTGTCCCGGGTATCCTGGGGAGCAACCGCGATTAACCGGCGGCAGCGCCTACGGCGGCGAGGGCCGCGTCGTAATCGGGATGATCGGTCATCTCCGGAACGACCTCGACATAGGTAATCTTGTTCTCGGCATCGACAACGAAGATCGCGCGGGTCAGGAGCTTGAGCTCCTTGATCAGCACGCCATAGGCGTTGGCGAAGGAGAGCTCACGGTGGTCCGACAGGGTCGTCATTTCGACCTCTTCGGCGCCGCACCAGCGGCCCTGCGCGAAGGGCAGGTCGGCGCTGACGGTGAGGACCTGAACATTTTCCGGAAGTCCGGAGATCTCCTCGGCGAAACGCTTGGTCTGCTCGGAGCAGACGCCGGTATCGAGCGAGGGAACCACCGAGATCAGCCTTACCTTGCCGGCTGAGGAGGCGAGGTTTACGGCTTCGAGGCCGCCATCGATCACATCAAAATCAGGCGCCTGGTCGCCTGCCTGCAATACCGGTCCTACGAGGGTCAGGGGCGCTCCCTGGAAAGTCACTCCGCCTTCTCTTTCGCTCATTGCTTTGAACCTTTCCGTTCTATAGAAATATGGCTGTCGCCGAGGTTGGCCTGAAATAAGACAGGCGGAGCATAATAACGAAAACCGGCGCGTACTTCAATGAGCCTGGCCGGCACCCTTGTACCTTTGAGACGGCGGCCCGAATCGTTTATCCTGAGCGGGATATTTGTGACTGGCCCGGTGAGAGCATGAGCGCGGAAAAAACTGAAAAGACCCCATCGGTGGAGACCATCGCCCGGCGGGCGCGGGCCGCCGCCCTGCAGCTGGCGGCGCTCTCTACCGAGAGCAAGAATGCCGCCCTCGAGGCGGTCGGGAGCAAGCTGGAGCAGAGGCGCGAAGATATCCTCGAGTCCAATCGCGCCGACAAGGCGGACTGCGAGGCTGAGGTTGAAGCCGGAAGCCTGAGCGGAGCCCTGTTCAAGCGTCTTGATCTCGAGGGGAGCAAGTTCGAGTCCATGCTGGCCGGGGTTGGCGACGTCGCCCGGTTGCCGGACCCGGTCGGACAGGTGACCCTTGCGACGAGGCTCGATGAGGGGCTTGATCTCTACCGGGTAAGTTGTCCGCTTGGAGTCATCGGAGTTATCTTCGAGGCGCGGCCCGAGGCGGCCGTGCAGATCGCCGCCCTGGCGCTTAAATCCTCCAACGCCGTCATCCTCAAGGGAGGCCGTGAGGCCTCCCGGACGAACGAGGCCCTGGTCTCGGTCATCCAGGAGGCTCTCGGCGAGGTCGATGGAGTGTCGCCGGATGCTGTTCAGCTTGTCTCGACTCGAGAGGAGGTGCGGGAGATGCTCGATCTCGATCGCTGGATCGACCTGATCATTCCCCGCGGCTCGAATGAGCTGGTGCAGTCCATCCAGGAGGCGACCCGTATTCCCGTGCTTGGCCATGCCGATGGGATCTGCTCGGTTTATATCGATCGAGACGCCG
This sequence comes from uncultured bacterium, assembly GCA_913042995.1. GTDB lineage: Bacteria > Planctomycetota > UBA8108 > UBA8108 > UBA8108 > UBA8108. The sequence goes on from CAJWMA010000035.1 coordinate 7,658, forward strand.
ATGAGCGCAAGGCGGTGGCCGTCAGCGTCGATGCGAAGACTCATTATCCAGCCGCCTGCAATGCGTGCGAGACGCTGCTGGTTCATCGCGAGCGGCTCGGCGACCTGCTTCCCGTCCTGGGCGCGGCCCTGCGCGAGGCCGGGGTGGAGATCAGAGCTGACGAAGAGGCCGCCGCGCATCTCGATGCCGCCATCGCCGCCGTCCCCGAGGATTACGACACCGAGTTTCTGGACAGGATCCTGGCGGTCAGGACGGTTGCCTCGCTCGAGGAAGCTGTTGAACATATCAACTCGCATGGATCCCATCACACCGATGCGATCGTGACCGAGGATGCCGCCGCCGCCGAGTATTTTCTCTCGCGGGTTGATTCAGCGGGCGTTTTTCACAATGCCTCGACCCGCTTTGCCGATGGCTTTCGCTTCGGCCTCGGGGCGGAGGTTGGCATCAGCACCAACAAGACCCATGCTCGCGGTCCGGTTGGTCTCGAGGGGCTGGTCATCTACAAGTACCGGCTCTACGGCTCCGGGCATGCCGCCGCCGACTACGATCCGGGCGCCGGCGAATTCCTCCACGATGAGATTGAACCCAGGGAGCTTCCCTGAGCTCTTTTCAGCTCTCCGGCGCTCTGCTAAGGCTCCCCCGGCCCTCATCTCTTGACCACGAGATGGGCCGATGGCATACTCACCTTCTTGGTTGTTTCTCAGCCCGACCCGCCTGTGGGCCTTCCCTTGAGGGGTGCTCTGGGGGGCTGGATTCCGCTTTTACGCGGCAGGATCAGTGCTGGAGCTCGAGAGTCATCGGCGTACCTATTTCACAGATGTGGGCGGTTGCTTCCCACGTTCTGAAAAACAAGCTGACGCGAAAGAAACGGTATCCGCTCGTGCTGATGCTCGAGCCGCTCTTTCGCTGCAATCTTGCCTGCGCCGGTTGCGGCAAAATCCAGTACCCCGGGCATATTCTCAAGCAGGAGCTCACCCCCGAGCAATGTTTCAACGCCACGGATCAATGCGGCGCGCCGATCGTGAGTATTCCCGGAGGAGAGCCCCTGATGTATTCGAAGATCCAGGAGGTGGTCGAGGGGCTGGTCGCCAGGAAGAAGTACATCTACCTGTGTACCAACGCGGTTCTGCTCAAGGAGAAGATCGATCTCTTCAAGCCGACCAAGTACCTCACCTTCAGCATTCACATGGACGGGCTCGAGGAAGAGCATGACTTCGCCGTCTGCCGGGAGGGTGTCTACAAGGACGCTCTTGAGGCCATCAAGCTGGCGCTTTCAAGAGGCTTTCGGGTGACGACCAACACGACCCTTTTCGAAGGGGCCAGGCCCGCCCGGGTACGCGAATTCTTCGATGAGATGACGGCGCTCGGGGTGGAGGGAATGATGGTGTCCCCGGGCTACAGCTACTCCAAGGCTCCCGACCAGGAGAGTTTCCTTCATCGGGAGCGAACACGGGGTCTCTTTCGGAGAATTCTTGCCGCGCCGCGCAAGGGCTGGCGTTTCAACCAGTCACCGCTGTTTCTCGAATTCCTGATGGGAATCGAGGGGCGGGATTACCATTGCACGCCCTGGGGAAATCCCACCTACAATCTCTTCGGCTGGCAGAAGCCCTGCTACCTGCTGCAGGAGGGCTACACCGAGACCTTCGACGAGCTGATGGAGACGACCGACTGGGATCAGTACGGTCATGATAAAAACGAAAAATGCCGCGATTGCATGGTGCACTCGGGATACGAGGCCACCGCGGTTGACCAGACCTTCGGCAGCCTGCGGGGCTTCCTGGCGACCGTTCGCGCCACCCTGCTGGGGTATCGCTGGAGCGGAGATGACGATGTTGGGAGTTCCGATGGCGCCGCCGACAGAAATGAGGCCGTAGAGCCCCCGGCGGTTGACAGGACCGAGGCGGCCAGCTGCGGCGCCGCGAATACAGGGACGAAGGCATGAGGGGCGCTGGAGATGCAGGGTGATTCTTCTGAGGCCGAATCCAGCGATGGCGCAGGCCCCGATGAGACTGTTCGATCTGACCGGGGTTTTTCCTGGGTCGAGGGTGAGCCGGGCAACCTGGAAGAGATTGTCGAGGCGGCTTTTGACTACCGGGGTGACGTGACCATCCTGCTTAGAGACGAGGATGACCTGGTCGGCTATCTTGCCAATCGCTCCATTGGCCGACCGGCTCCGGCTGAGTCGTGGATCGAGGTTTTTCCCGCTGCCGGGGGGCCCAGGAGAAGGATCTCGCTGGCGGCCATCCGGGGGTTGATCCTGAGTGGAAAAGACGTTGCCTCCGGAAAGTCCTGGGAGAACTGGTTGAAAAAGTATACTGAACGTAGAGAGGCTCTCGCCCGGGGGGAAGAGGTGGAGAACATAGATCTCTTCCCCGATGAGATGGACTGAGGATTCCTTTCTGAAATCATCTTCCGGGGCAGCCTTTGCGCGCCGCGCTATCTTTTTTTTGAAGACCGCGCTTCCGCCGTTTCACTACGATCTAAATTTCATGGAAGGCCCACTGGGCAGGTTCCAGACCGATGTGGGCTTCCTTGCAGGAGCGGCCCTCTCCGGGGCACATTGTCATTAAACGTCACCCTGGTTTGTCATGGTAGCTATGGGCCTCTGCGGGGTTTAAAATATACGCAAGGCTTTGTGTGAGATGTTACATGTTCGTGGGGAATGGGGATGTAGGAAATGAGAGTACCGATGAAGATTTTCTTTTCTGTCGTCAGCCGGACGACAGCTTTCTTTTTTATAGCGGCTTTGCTTCTGGGCCGCGCAGGCCTGCGCGCCGATGAATTCGACATCATCATCAATGAGCTGAACTACAACGTCTTTGACAACGGCGGCGAGGACAGCCTGGAGTTTATCGAACTCTACAATCGCGGAGGGACGGCTGTCGATCTCAGCGGATGGGATTTTTCCCGCGGTGTTGACCTCACCTTTCCCGCGGGGACCATGATCGAGCCAGGCGAGTATCTTGTCCTGAGCCCGGACCCTGCGGCCGCAGCGGCTCGCTATGGATTGCAGCGTGTCCTGGGGCCCTATCTTGGCCAGCTGGATAATGGCGGAGAGATCCTCGAGCTTCTCAATTCGAAGGGGCAGATGATCAGCCGGGTTCATTATGACGACAGTACGCCCTGGTCAGGCCGGCCGGATGGCCGGGGACCGTCGCTGGAGTTCACCGGCGTCGACAATGCCAATGACCTGGCGAGAAACTGGAAGCCCAGCAAGACTCTCGGGGGGACTCCCGGGCGGGTCAACTCGCGCAGGGTGCTGCCCTCGCGCCTGACCCAGAGAGGTCCGCGTCCTATCGTCTCGTCGCAGGGTATCTGGAGGACCTTCGCCGGCCGCTCGAACCCTTCAGACCCGATAGATGCCTGGACCCGGATTGACTTTGATGACGAGGAGTGGGGCGAGGCCCAGGGAGGCTTCGGGTACGGGCAGCGGGTCGGTTTCAACTTTTCGACCCAGATCAGCAATATGCGCCGCGAGTTCAACACCTACTACATCCGCAGTAACTTTACAGTTACCGGAGAAACCCTGGCGGCAATTGCCGCTGGGTCGATTGACCTCAGCATGACAGTTTCCTATGACGATGCCTTTGTCGCCTACGTCAATGGCACGGAGGTGGCGAGGGATAATATTGGCGACCCCGGAGAACCAGTCGCCTTTGATGCTACCGGGGATGAGAGCCGCAACGAAACGGCTCGCGTCGAGCTTCCCGACATTGCGGGCCTCCTGGTCGAGGGCGAAAATGTTTTCGCGCTCCAGGGCGTCAACGCTACGCGGGACAGCAGGGACTTCTATATCGCCGCCGATCTGCTCATGGCGGAGAACGCCCAGGATGAGAAGGATGATGAATCGGCAAATCCCTACATCGGAAGAATTATCAACGAGCTGCTGGCCGGTGAGGGGGATGACCCGGGTTTTATAGAGCTTTTCAATCCCGAGGACGAGGAGCTCGACCTCAGCGGCAATGTCCTGCTCTCCAGCCGCGGTAATTTTCTCTACGAGATTCCCGGCGGGACCGTTCTTGCCCCGGGAGAGTTTGTAGCCTTTGACAGCAAGGTGCTGGCTATTCCCGTTCCAGCCGGCGGCGCCCGCTATGTTCTGCTTGCGGCCGATGGTCGCACTGTCCTCGATGACATCGATGTCGAGATCGAGACGCCTGGCCGAAGTGTGGGCCGTTTCCCTGAGGGGGATGAAGATGTCTACGTGCTTGACCAGCCGACCTCCGGCGCGGCCAACACCTATGCGTACAGCTCACCGGTGGTCATCAACGAGATTCATTTTCATCCGCCCTATGTCCCCGCCGGCAAGGACTGCTCCCGACAGTGTTCGGACGCCCGTCAGTGGGTTGAGCTGTTGAACCGCAGCGAGGAAGCTGTCGACCTCGGCGGCTGGAAGCTCACCAATGGAATCAGGTATACCTTTGAGCCCGGCACCACCCTGGCTGCCGGAGCCTATCTTGTCGTAGCCTCTTCGCTGGAGGACTTTTCGGCGCTTCACGATGGTGTCGAAAACGTCGTCGGCGACTGGTCCGGGCGTCTTAACCACGCAACCGAGACGATCAATCTGCGTGATGGTCTCGGTAACCGTGTCGACAGGGTGATCTACGGAGACGGGGGTTCGAAGAATGACGAGGATCCCGATGATGGCGTGGACGACCGCACCTTCCGCGGCAGCACCTGGCCGATACTTGCGGATGGAGATGGGCCCACCATCGAGCTCGTCAATCCGGGCCTCGGCAACCGGGCCGGCGTTTCCTGGCGGGCCTCCAATGATGCCGGTGGAACTCCCGGTGTCCAGAACTCAGTTTTTGAGGCGGACCCCGCCCCCTCGATCAGGTCGGTGAAGCATTCCCCCGCCGTTCCGCGCAGCGATGAGGCCGTGGTGGTGACCTGCTCGATCTCAGCTCTCGATGTTCTTACCGAGGCCGAGGTCCAATGGTCGATAGCGGGAGGCCCCTCCGGCAACGCGAATCTTCGTGACGATGGCGCGGGTCCTGATGAGCTCGCCCAGGATGGCATCTTTTCGGCCAGTATCCCGGCGCAGGATGATGGGGACATCGTTAGATTTTCGATCGTTGCCGCGACTGGCGCTGGCGGCAGAGTTCGTCTGCCGCTTGAGCCGGAGGCGGATCCCTTCCGCGGGTTCCAGGGGGTTTTCTATCTCTACGAGGTAGATAATTCGAACCCGCCGGATACCGGCGCGGCGGTCTTCCGTATCATCATGAATCCGAACGACAGCGAGGAGCTTGAGGACCGCGATGAGGCCAGCAACGTTCTCCTGCCGGCGACGCTGATCTGCGATGGGGAGATCTACTATTGCGCCGGTGTTCGTTATCGAGGCGAGAACTCACGCCGATTGACGAACAAGGCTTTCAAGATCAAGCTTCCGCCGGAGAATTCGTGCAAGGGTATTGGAAATATCAACCTGCTTGCGGGTAATGGAAATGATTTCGGCACATCGACCTTCAACGAGCTTCTCGCTTCCGATCTCTATCGAAGAGCCGGTGAGCCTCATCCCCAGGAATGGAACGCTGTTCTGCATTTTGCCGGAGTCGTGGGACGTAATTACGACACCCGCTATATTCGCAAAGAGGCCTATGACGATGACTTCCTCACGCGTTTCTTCGGCGGCAATTCAGGAGGTAACCTCTATCGTCCAATGGATCCCGGCGGCCTCGGCGGGTTTGGCGGCGGCCGGATAATGGGTAACCTGGAATACCAGGGGACAGATCCTGACGATTACCGCCGTATTTACGACAAGCGGTCGAACGAGGATGAGGATGATTTCAGCGACGTCATCGCGCTGACGAGGATGTTTGATGCGGGCGAAACTCCCCAGGCCGAATTCAGGCAGAGAGCCGAAGAGCTGATCGATGTTCGGCAATGGGCGCGCTTCTTCGCCATCATGGCCTGCGTAACGAATACTGATGGGGGGATCTGGAACGATGGAGGGGAAGATTATTTTCTTTATCGCATGCCATCCGATGCCGATCGCCCCGATGCCGGGAAATGGCTGATCCTGTGCTGGGACCTGGAGGAGACCTATACCGGCAGCAATGAGAGGCTCTTTCGTCCGGAGGCCGACGGGCTCCGGAGATTCTTTGCCGTACCCGAGTTCGCTCGTCTTTATTACGAGGAGCTGCTGATTGTCAGGAGAGCGGTCTTCTCCCGGGCCCAGATGCGCCAGCGATACGGCTACGCCGATCTGATGTTCCCACCCGAGGATGTCTACGATGTCGTCGATGAGGTCGATACGACCGTTACTGAGCGCCTTGGCTATTTCGATGCCAACATCACCCTGGGGGTGGAAGGCGGCGCGCGTCGCAACGTCGATGGCGGCAGCCGGCTTATTGATACGGGAGAATCCTGGCGCTATTTCCGAGGTACGGAGAACCCTTCGGGAGATGGCCTTGCCTGGACGCGTCTCGGCTACGACGATGAGGCCTGGGAGACGGGTGAGAGCGGCTTCGGTTACGGGGATGGAGATGACGCCACCGTTCTCGGCGACATGCGGAATAACTATACGACCGTATTTCTCAGGAAGACCTTCGAGGTCGAAGACCCGGCCGCTATCCAGGAGATGACCCTCGTCATGGATTATGACGATGCTTTTGTCGCCTTCATCAATGGGGAGGAGATCGCCCGGTCGAACAACGCTCCTGACGGAGCGGTTGACTACGAATCAACCTCGACCTCGAACCACGAGGCTGGAGATGACCTTGACCGCTTTAATATCTCCATGGACAAGATCCGTGCCGGAGCGAACGTTCTCGCCGTATTGGGCATCAACGGCAACCTGTCCTCCAGCGACTTCTCCCTCATCCCGGTCCTGGCCTCGACCCTTGCCGGAGCGGTGGCAGGCCCCACCGGCGGCTGCGGCGACAGTATCTACACCACGGGCTCAACGATTATTCTCGCGGGCCTGGCGGATCCGGTGAACACGAGGTCCGTGGTCGTTCGCGGCCGCGAGGCGGAGCTTGATATGGTGAGCGATGGCAATGGTCCCTACGGTCTTCGCTGGCAGGTGGAGGTCAGCGGCCTGGAGGCAGGGGAAAACCTCGTCGAGGTCATCGCCCTTGATGGAGAGGCTGGAAAAGGCATGCCGATTGCCAGCTTCGAAACCACGATCCATCGATTTGAAGGCGATTTTCGCGAGTATGATGGAGCCCTCGATGGAGATGAGGAATGGACGGCTGAGGGAGGCCCCTACAGGTTGAGGGGGGATGTGAGGGTGCCGGACGGGAGGACCCTTCGCATTGGTCCGGGTACCGTGGTGCTGGCCGATGCGGATGCCTCGATTATTGTCAGTGGAGAGCTTCGCGCTGAGGGCAGTGAAGAATCACCGATTATCATGCGGGCCTTCTCCTGCGCCGATGAGTGGGGAGGAATCGCGTTTAACGAGACCGGTACAGATGAAGATGATCCGACTCACCTGCTGAGCTTCTGTGATATCAGGGGAGGCTCGAACCCGGACGACTACGAGGGCTGCATCGCTCCAACGGACTCTCGACTGCTGGTGACCGATTGCCATCTCGAGAACATCCCGGGCAATGCGATCGATGGGGTGGATGCTGTCCTCGAGGTTCGACGGACGACCATTCGCAACATCTTCGAAGGGATCCACTGCGAGGACTCCGACACCATCGTGCTTGATACGATCATCGAGAATATGACGGGCAATAGCGACGCGATTGATTTTGATGGCAGCGGCTCCGGGCGGTCCAGGATCCAGGGGTGCATCTTCTACGGCAGCTCCGACGATGGAGTCGACCTCGGAGAGGTGTCGGTTGATATCAAGGACAACATCTTCGTGAACATTGCCGACAAGGCGATCTCGATCGAAGATGTCGGAGACCAGGGACACCCGACGATCAGCGGGAACCTGATCGTTCGCTGCGGCACCGGCATGGCGATCAAGAATGGGATCACGATCTCGGAGGGGGATCACAACACCATCACCGAATGCCAGGAGGGTATCGCGCTTTTCGCCAAGGATGAGAGCAACGAGGGCGGACACGCGACCTTCCACAGCGTTATCTGCTGGGGAAATGCCATCGATGTCATCGTCGATGAGCTCTCAACTGTCGCCTTCGATTTCTCTAACATCGGGATGGACGAGTGGCCCGGGGAGGGCAACCTCTCGGTCGACCCTCTCTTTCTCGACCCTGCCGGTCTTGACTACACCCTGGCCGCCGGGTCTCTCTGCATCGGTACAGGGCGGGAGGGCAGTGACATGGGAGCCTTCAGCTTTGAAGGCGACGGGCCAGATCCCGAGGATACGGTTTTCCTGCGTGCTGATGCCAACCTGGATGGAGAAGTTGACGTTTCAGATGTCATCGCGACGCTCGACTACCTCTTCCGCGGCGGACCTGGACCCGACTGCCTCGATGTGATGGATGCCAACGATGATGGACAGCCGGATGTTTCCGATGCCGTGTTCCTGCTGCGCTATCTCTTCTCCGCCGGCTCCCCTCCGCCCGCTCCCTTCCCGGAGTCCGGGACCGACCAGACGCCCGATGGACTCTGGTGTCCTGCCGATCCGGCCAATTGATTTTCAGTTCGTTTCGGCCTTTTCTTTCAGCAGGCGGATCCCATCGAGGATTTTCTCCGCGGCCGCCTGTATCTGCTCCCGGCTGGGTTTTTTTCCGGTGTCTTCAAAATGGATGGGCTCTCCCACGTAGAGTCGGCTGCGGGAGGGGCAGATGATCCCCAGCAGGATGGAGTCAAAGGCGGGGGCCCCCTTGATATAGACGGGGATCAGGGGGGCTCCGGACCAGAGGGCGAACATGGCGGCTCCCATCTTGGCTGCGTCCTCGCTTTCGAGCTCTTCAGGGGCCCGAATGCCGCCCTGGGGAAACAGGCCGATCCCCTTGCCTTCCTTCAGCAGCCTGAGGGCGGTGCGTGTCGCCCGCAGGTCGTTTCCATCGCGGTTGACGGGAATCGCTCCCATCGCGTTGAAGTACCAGTGCATGCCGAAGGTTTCATGGTATTCGCGCGCCATCAGGTAGTGCACCCATCTCTTGGTGAGATACCCTACAAGCATTGGATCTGTGCCGGAGGTGTGATTCGCGACGAGGATGAAGGGCCCGGATTCGGGGATGGAGTCGTTCCTGGTGACCACCTTGAGCTGGTGGTAAATACGGCAGTAGACCGAGTTCAGCAGTCTTGAAACCGAGAGAAGGAAGGTGTCTTCCGGGCCGCGCAGGAAGGGGGCGAGAAGGCAGCAGAGGGAGATCAGCGCGGCCGGCAGGACGATGAGTGCCACCGCGATGAGCAGGAGGATGTGGTAGGCTCCTTCATTCATGCCCAATACATTGCCTTAAAAGGGGTTCATCGGTCAATATGTCGGAGCTGCGGGGCTCTTTCTTTTGAGGCCGACCGCGGGTTGTCATATTGATCAGCAGGTTGAGTATGCGGATTATCGCCGGATCGCAGAGAGGCAGAAAGCTCCTGGGCCCTCGTGATGCGTCGGTCCGGCCAGCTCTCGACAATATCCGTGAGGCGGTTTTTAACATCCTGTCCGCAGAGGTGGAGGGAGCTCGCGTCCTGGACCTCTTCTGCGGTGTTGGCGCCTTCGGACTCGAGGCTCTCAGCCGCGGCGCTCGACGAACTCATTTTGTCGATAATTCTTCCGGTTCGCTGGCGATTCTCGGCAGGAATATCGAGCTTCTCGGCTTTGACGCCTTTTCGAGCGTGGAGCAGGGAGATGCCTGTGGGCTTTCGTCAGCCGATGCGTCGGCCTACGACCTGGTCTTTGCCGATCCACCCTTTCCGATGTTCAAGGAGGAGGCTGGAACTGCGCGGGTCTTCGAGATGGTGGAGAGGGTTCTCTTCGAGGAGCCCGGACCGGAAAGAACAACCATGGTGTTGCGCCTGCCATCCTGGTTCAGGCAGGAGCCGCCTTTCAGTGTAGAGGACCGCCGTGTCTACGGTGAGTCGGCGGTGCTGTTTCTCTCATCGCCCGTGGGCGTTTCGGACTCTTCGTAGGGGGGCAGGATTTCAAGGTCTGAGGTGTCGAGCTTCTCAGGGCGGTCAGAGGACAGGGAGCTGGTCTTCTTTATCCGCAGCTCGAGCACGGCCGTGGCTTCCTTTTTTGCTATAAGATCCTGTCCTCTCAGGAGGATCCTGTAGTTCCCGGGCGCCAGGGTATTGGGCAGCCTGTAGTCTTCCAGGAGAACGAACCCTCTCTTTCCTTCGAGAATGAGGTTTCGTTCCTCGATGCTGTAGACGAAATCCCGCCGCTCTTCAATGACCCTCGAGTCGATGATCTTCGAGGCGGCATCTACCAGCTTCCAGTCAGCGCTGAACCGTCGTGTATAGCTTTCGTTCTGCCCCTCGTAAGAGGACTCCTCCTCCAGGCCTTTCAGCTCGGCGTGGAACTGGATTTTTTCTCCCCGGTTGAAGGTGCCGCCGCCCGGGTCGTAGTCTCTGAGCCCCCGGAATTTATCGATGAAGGTTACGTCCGCCAGGCGGAAACCGGCCGGGGCGATGCCGCGGCGTACGGAGGGTTCCGCGCGCGGAGCCAGCGTCGTCGGGGCGGGCTCCTCCGGTTTCGCGATGGTCTCGACCGGGAGGGCCACTTCGGCGGTTTCGATCGCTGTCGGTAGGGGCTCTATTTTCTTTACCGCGGCCGTTGCCTGTTCGGCCGGGGCGCTCTTTTCGCTCGCGGGCTCATTGATCCTGTTGCGGATGATGATCGGTATAATCGAGGCCAGGATGATGTCACGCTGATCCGTGCGGCCATCGAGTTCATGTCGCGCCGCGTCGAGTAACAGACCCGCGAGTCCGCCGCCCCTGGCCGGGGATGGACTTGATGTTTCGGGAAGATTCGATCCGGAGAGGCCGTCCGCCGCGCGGGCCGGGGCAGGGCTGATTGCCGGGCGGAGTCCCGGCAGATCCCTTGAACTGGCGTAGGCTGTCGGCCTTCGCGGTTGGGCTGCCGGCGGGTTCAGTGATCGGCGGCGACCGGCGGCGGGCTTTCTTTCGTCCCCATCGAGGGAGACCTCCAGGCCGCCCTGGCTGTCAGGGGAGACATTCAGATGGACAGCCACCGGGGTGCTGGACGGGGGATTGCTGATGAGGTAGCTGAGACAGAACCCCAGTGTGAACGACGTGCAGAAAAGAAGTACCCAGGTTTTCATCGGCCAGTATCCGAAACGCCTTATTGAGTGATCCTCACAAGGTTTTATCGGCATAAAAGCCCCGGAAGATTGAGAAAGAATCGCCTTCAATCGGAGGAAATCTGGTCCCGGGAGCGGTATTTCCGCAGGTTTTCGACCAGCAGGCTCATATCGTCGGCCAGGGGGGCGCTGAAGGTCATCTCTTCGGCGGTGGCGGGATGGGTGAAACGAATGCTGGCGGCGTGGAGCGCGTGCCGCTCTATGAGCGGGGCTTCGGACGCCGGCTTCTTTTCCCCTCTCAGCACCGAGGGGTAGATGGTCTTCTCTCTTCCGTAGAGTTTATCGCAGGCGATGGGGAGCCGGATGGAGGCGAGGTGAACGCGGATCTGGTGCGTTCGTCCGGTATGCGGGTAGCATTCGATGAAGGAATATCCCTCGTAGATTTCCTTTACCTTGAAATCGGTTTTCGCCTTCCGCCCTTCCCCCGGCGCGGCGATCACCATTTTTTTGCTGTGAGATCTGCTGCGTCCGATGGGACCGTCGAGGGTGCCCTCCTTGTTTCGGACCTCGCCCCTGGAGACCGCCAGGTAGGTTTTGTGAACCGTTCTCTGCTTGAACTGGTCGGACAGCCCCTGGTGGGCGAGATCGTTCTTGGCGACGATCAGGACTCCGGAGGTCTCCCTGTCCAGTCGGTGAACGATCCCCGGCCTCTCGACGCCGCCGATACCAGAGAGGTCATCGATCCAGTGAAGCAGGGCGTGTACAAGGGTCTCCTCTTCCAGGTGAGGTCCCGGGTGAACAGTGAGGCCGGCTGGCTTGTTGATGACAGCCAGGTGGTCATCTTCGTGAAGAAACTCGATGGGGATGGCCACCGGCTCCAGCGAGATTTTTCTCGGGGGCGGCACTCCGACCCTTACCTTTGTGCCCGTAGAGATCTTGAGTGAGGCCTTGATCGGCTTACCGGGAGGCGGCTCCAGCTCGACACAGCCGGTGCTGATGAGTTTTTGCAGGTAGCTGCGGCTCTGCCCCTCCAGGTGAGCTGCGAGGAATTGATCAAGACGGCGAGCTTCGCCTTCGTTGACCAGTTCGTGGACCTCGACAGGGTCGGCCGCCTTTTCCGCGCCCGGCGCTCCAGCCGGTTCCCGGTATTCCTGTTCTGGACTGGTCACGGCATCTTTCGCAGAGGAAATCCTACGGGCTGCCCGGGTGGTCCGGCTATCTCCCCGATCTGCCGGGCATCGGTCTTATTTGGAGGGAGCCTTCTTTTCGGGCACCAGCAATCGATAGGAGCGGGGCTTGCCGAGCCAGCTCTTGTCAGCATCCTCGTTGACCATGGCCTGGATCTTCTGGTTCCATTCATCCATGTCCGCGCCAAATTTCTCATTGGCTTCCCTGGCCAATTGTCCGGCCGCCGCGAGCAGTTTTTTTCTGCCGGTATCGCCGTCATCGTTCGAGCCAGTTGAGACGGGCGTGAGCGAGAATGGGCTGGCGCTGGCGGCCACGGCGGGGTCGGCTTGCTTAAGAAGAGTGGCTACGATCTCGAGGTAGAAGCTCCTCTCCTGTGGCTGGTCCTTGACCGTCTGGAGAAGCTTCCTCATTTCGTTGACCCGGGTCTCCTCCTGGCCCGCGGCGGGAGGACTCGAGGTCAGCAGGTACAGGTCCTCCTGGAGCTGGTCTTCATTCCCCGCCTTGATCTCCTGGACGATCTGGAAAGCCAGAATTGCCACGAGTACGAGGACAAGGAGAACGATCAGCGGAGTTCTATAGCTCTTGACCTTGCTCTTGGTAGAGGAGGCGAGGTCTTCAACGGCCGCGACAACCTGGGACTTTTCCTCCTGGGGCTCAGGGGCGCCGCGATGGATTTTGTTATGTGTAAGTTTTTTCGACAAGGCTCTTGGCTCCAGCAGACCACCCCGCAGGGAGGGTCTCATTCTGTTAGGACACTAAAAATAGATATCCCGCCAGTCTACATT
>CAJWMA010000036.1 GCA_913042995.1 uncultured bacterium
CGGACACCTGCCAGATGGAGCACGGCATCTCGCCTGAGACAGCCCAGAGCCTGCACGAGTTCCTGAAGGAATATGCCCGGCTGGATGAAAAGACACGGGAGCAACTGCGCTCGAGCAGGACAGAGTCCGAGTTCAGGTTTCTTCCCGATGGGAAGGGCTCGGGCTGGCGAGCCTGAAGCGGCGGTCTGCCACCTCAGCCGCCCAGCAGGGTCTTCGCCTGGGCGGCAACGTTCTCGGCGGTAAAGCCGAAGTTTTCAGAGAGCTCCTTGATCGGAGCCGAAGCTCCAAAGCGGTTCATGCCGATGATGACTCCGTCCTGGCCCGTGTACCGCTCCCAGCCGAAGGGACAGCCGGCCTCAACGGCCACTCGAGCGGTAATCGCCCGGGGAAGAACCGATTCCCGGTAGTCCTTGTCCTGCTCTTCGAAAATTTCCCAGCAGGGCATGCTGACCACCCGCGCCGCGACTCCCTGTTCTTTGAGCAGCCCAGCCGCTTCGCGGGCGGTAGCTACCTCCGAGCCGGAAGCGAGGAGGATGACAGCGGGCCCATCGTCTCCCTCTTCCCGGTCGAGGACGTAGGCGCCTCGCTCAGAGCCCTGGCCGAGCCTGGTGTCATCGTAGATGGGCAGTCCCTGCCTCGAAAGGAGGATGGCGCTTGGTCCGGATCCGTGTTCCAGCGAGAGGGCCCAGGCCATCGAGGTTTCGTTAGCATCGGCCGGGCGGAAGACCCGGAGGTTTGGTATCGCGCGCAGGGCGGCGAGATGTTCGACCGGCTGGTGGGTGGGGCCATCCTCTCCAAGGAAGATGCTGTCATGGGTCCAGATGTAGATTACAGGCTGCTTCATCAGGGCGGCCAGCCTGACGCTGGGTCTCATGTAGTCGCTGAAGACCAGGAAGGTTCCGCCATAGGGGCGTATGCCTCCATGCAAGGCCATTCCGTTCATCATCGCGCCCATGGCATGCTCGCGGATGCCGAAGTGCATATTGCGCGCGGCCATTCGGTCGCCCTGGATGGAGTCCTGGTCTTTCACCATGGTGTTGTTCGATGGGGCGAGATCAGCGGACCCGCCAATCAGCTCGGGGATCACATCGGCAATCGCGTTGATGACCTTTCCGGAGGCCGCCCGGGTCGCGATACTGCCCTCGGAGCTTTCGAAGATGGGAAGGCTCTCGCGTAGCTCAGCCGGGAGTTCTCCCGCCTGCATCCGATCCCAATCAGCGGCCTTCTCAGGATTCTTTTCACGGTAATCAGCCAGGAGCTCGTTCCAGGCCGAGTGCTTCCCGGCTCCGGCGGTTCCCGGTTCAAGGAAAAGCGCCCGGACTTCGTCGGGTACGGTGCATTCGGGGTGATTCCAGCCGAGAGCCTCCCGGGTCAGTCCACATTCTTCATCCCCAAGGGGAGACCCATGGACGCCCGAGGATCCGGATTTGTTGGGGCTGCCAAAGCCGATCGTCGTTTTCGCTATGATGATGCTGGGCCTGGCGGTTTCCGCCCGAGCCGCCTCGAGGGCGGCCGCGATGGCCTGCCGATCATGCCCATCGATTTTCTGGACCTGCCAGCCATAGCTCTCAAAACGAGCGGACGTATCCTCGCTGCTGGCGAGTTCCATGCCGCCTTCGATTGTGATGGCATTATCGTCATATAAGTAGACAAGTTTCCCGAGACCGAGATGCCCGGCAAGCGAGGCGGCTTCGTGAGAGATGCCCTCCATCAGGTCGCCATCGCTGACCAGCGCGTAGGTGAAATGGTCAACCAGCTTGTGTTCGGGGGTGTTAAACCGAGCTGCCAGGAGGCTCTCGGCAAGCGCGAATCCAACCGCGTTCGCTGTTCCCTGCCCAAGCGGGCCGGTCGTTGTTTCGACGCCTGGAGTATCGCCGTATTCAGGGTGGCCGGGAGTCATCGAGCCCCACTGTCTGAAATTCTTCAGCTCTTCCAGCGGCAGGTCGTAGCCGCAGAGGTGCAGCATGGAGTAGATGAGCATGGAGCCATGCCCGGCTGAGAGCACAAAACGGTCTCTATCAGGCCATTCAGGGGCCTTCGGGTCGAATTTCAGGGAGTCGGTGAAGAGTGTGTAGGCGAGGTCTGCGCAGCCCATTGGCAGGCCGGGATGGCCTGAATTCGCCCTTTGTACACATTCAAAGGAAAGAACTCTGATGGTATTGACAGCGAGCTCTTCGAGAGCCGCGGTATCGCTAGCGTTGGTTTCTGACATGAATGTCTTTCGGAATAATCTAGAGCTTGGTGTAAACGGCGCATCCTAAGCAGTGCTGGATACTTCTATCAATAGAAAACCAAGAGGCGTGAAAACCGGATTATCGTCCAGCAGGCTCTATTTTCCCCCGGGTGGGCATGAAGGTTGCTTTGTTTTCGTTGGTAGCTTAGCTGTCGTCTTGATTTACAAGTCCCCTAAGAACCGATAAAATGAAATGTCAACGACTAGCGAGGAATCTTCTATCGGTGGAGTCTACCGGGCTTTCACCCTTATTTGCCTGAATATCAGTGACCTATATTTCAAGCGCTCTGCGTAGCGTGATTTCATTTCTACGCAATAGATTGCGCAAAAACACAATACTGACGAGATCCTGGCCGGTGTCCGCTGGCGCCGGATCGAGTTTCATTCTCCGCCGCGCCTTTGTCCTGGCGGTCAGCTTGTCGCTGGGCCCGGCTCTGAACGCGGCTGACCTGGCGATCACCGCGGCGACTGTGCATATCGGCAATGGAGAGGTTCTCGAAGGGGCCACCGTGCTGGTCTCCGATGGCAAGATTGCCGCTCTGGGAAAGGATGGCGGTGTGCAGATTCCCGCCGGAGCCGAGCGGATCGATGCGAGCGGTCTTCACCTGATGCCGGGAATGATCGATCTGAGGAGTCTTGAGCTGGTGCCGGAGTCCTCAACGGCCTTTGGCGCCGATGCGAAGATAACCGTGGCCGATGGACTCGATTCCTTCGAGGATTGGAGTCTTGCCCGCGAGGAGGGGGTCACAACGGTGGCGGTCAGCGGGGTGGGTGGAAGCAACCAGAGCAGTCTCGGAGCGATTTTGAAGCTTCGCCGCCGCGAAGAGACAACTGGGTCGCTCGCCGAACTGCTTCTGAGCAGGGAGTCTCATATCGTTCTTTCCCTCGGCGTTGCGGGCTCAACCTCGACCAGCGCCCAGCGGCTCGAGCAATATTACGCTCTCAGGAGACAGCTTGTCGCAGCCCGTGATTACAGCGAAGCCTGGGACAAGTATTGGAAGGAAGTTGAGAAATACAATAAGGCGGCCGGGAAATACAATGCCGAGCTGAAGGCGAAAAAAGCCAAGGCCGAGGCCGGTAAGAAAAAGGACGAGAAGAAGCCGGAGAAGAAGAAGCCGGAGAAGAAGGAGTCCAAGGAGTCTGCCAGGCCGGAGAAGAAAGAGCCGGAGAAGAAGGAACCGGAGAAGAAGGAGTCCAAGGGGCCTGCCAGGCCAGCGACGAAAGCCGCGCCGGCGAAGCCTCCGGCTTCAAAGGGTCCCAAGGCCCCCAAGGTGCCAAAGCTCAACATGGCCCTTGAGGCGCTCAGCCGGGCTCTGAAGGGTGAACTCACCATCTTTGTCGAGGCTCATCGCGCGGATGATGTTCGCTATGCCCTGCGCCTGCGGAAAGAGTTTAAGCTTGAGTTGACTCTTTTAGGCGCCGGCCGGGCGCTGGCGGCCTCCGCGGAGCTGGCCGCATCAGGTGTGACCGTGGCGGTTGGACCGGTTCTTCACGGATCCCTGGACCTGCGCCGCAGCGCGGAGAGTGAGCGTCTTGCGGGCGCCTTTGCGAAGGCTGGAATCCCACTGGCTATCAGCTCCGGAGCCTCCTCCGGGGTCGGTTCGCGGTACCTTCGCCTCCAGGCTTGCGCCGCGGTACGGGGAGGACTCGATTCCTCCATGGCGCTCCAGGCGATCACCATGCAGCCAGCCAAATGCCTGGGATTGGAAAAGAAGCTTGGTTCCATCGAGAAGGGGAAAGATGCGGACCTGGTTCTGCTCGATGGCCCTCCACTTGATGTTCGAAGCAGGGTTGTCTCGGTCATAGTCGAGGGGCGGACTGATTCGACGCGCCGGGCGGCGGCTGAAAAAGCCGGGCAGGGACCGGCAGCGGGATTGAGCTTTGATGCGATCAGGCAAAACGGTAACGGGTGGATCCCCGGCGGTCCAACGATCCTGAAGAACGCGGTTGTGATGAGGGCGGCGGCCGGGGGCCTCGAGGTGATAGAGAAAGCGACAGTGGTTATCCGTAAAGGCAAGATCGAGAAGGTAACGACCGATCCTGTCAAGGAGGATGCCAGCACCGCCGTTTTCGATCTTGCCGGCCGCTTTCTTCTGCCCGGTTTTATCGATGCTCATTCGCATATAACCCTGAAGGGAGATGTAGATGATCTCTCGAAGGCTGTTAATGATGAGTTGCGTGTTCTCGACAGTTTTGATGCCTGGGATGATGATATCGCGACCTTCCTGGGCCGCGGGGTGACGACTGTTGCCTTGAGCCCGGGACGGAATAATGTCGTCGGAGGCGCGGTCAGTCTCGTTAAGCTGCTTCATGGCGGGGTTCCCCTGCGGGTCCTGCGTAAAGATGCCGCGGTGAAGACCTCCCTGGCGCCCAACCTGAACCTGGCGCGCTATCCCACCGCCCACAGCGGTGCCGTTGATGCTTTCGACGGCTGGCTGAAGAGTCGCTACGGAAAAAATTCAAAGCGTTCCCGTGTACCCGTGGTCGCCTATTTCGAAAATATTACCCAGGCCGAGCGCGCCTTCGCCCTGGCGAGTGGGCATGGCGTTCCAATAGCCTTCCTGGAGGGGGTCGGTACCGATGGCGGGATCTTCGGACAGCTCCCCCGGGGCTCCCGGGCGATCCTCGGACCTTATTCCATAGAGGAGCCTGAGCGGGTCCTGCGCGCTCCTGCGATTCTCGAAGAGCAGGGCATTCCTTTCTCCTGGGCATCGGGCGGAACCCTGGTGGATCCCCTCAGTTCGGCCGCCCTGGCGATCATGTACGGTTTGAGCGAGGCTGAGGGGCTTCGGTCGTTAACTAGTCATCCCGCTGCCCTGTATGGAGTATCGGAGCGGATTGGTAAGATCGAGAAGGGAGCCGATGCCGACCTCGTCGTCTGGGATGGCAACCCGCTGACCCTGACCGCGCCCGTCAACCTGGTCTTTATCGATGGCGAACTGGTTTACAAGGACGGACAGGCTATCGAAGCGCCCGTCAAATTGTCCGGGATAGCCGAAGATGCCGGATCCCCGGCGGCGCCGGCGGCCCTGGGGGCGATAAAAAAACCGGTGGCTATCGAGCGGGCCTCGAGCCCGACCATCCTGGTCAGGGCGAGGAAGGTGTACACGGTTTCAGGTGAACCTCTTGAGCCGGGGCAGATCCTGATTCGCGCCGGCAAGATCGTTCAGCTTGGCAAACGAATAGATATCGACAAGGCGACTCCCGGCCTCCTGGTCATCGATGTCCCCGGCACCATCTGTCCCGGGTTGATCGACGCGGGCTCCGGCCTGGGGGTAAGCGGAAGACGAGCTGATGAATTTCGGGAATTGACGCCGGGCTTGCCGGTGCTGCTCGGAAGTGATCTGGGCAACACCGACCGCAGGGCCGCCTTGCGCGCTGGAGTGACCGTGGCGGCTGTTACACCCGGCGATCGCAATGTCATCGGCGGTCTTGGCGGCGTGATCAAGACGCATGGCGCCGGCCTTGCGGACTCGGTTCTCAAGGAGACCTCCTTCGTTGCCATGAGCCTGACGGAGATGGCATCCTCCGGCAACAGGAACCTTCGCTCGGGCCGCCCCACCAGCTATCTCTACCGGATACCGAATACGAGGATGGGTACGGTGTTCCTTGCCAGGCGGGCCTTGCTGGAGGGTCTCCCGGGGATTCCGAAGGCCTGGGATAACGGTCACGTGGTCGGAGATCTCAAGGATATGCTGACTCCACGGGAGCGAGTTGTTCTGCGGGGGGTACACGAGGGCACTCGTGTCCTCCGGGTCCGGGCGCAGGCGCGCTACGAGATCCTGACGGCGCTTCGTATTGCCGGGGAGTTTGGGCTGAAGATCCAGATCGAAGGCGCCAGGGAGGCTATTCATCTCGTCGATCTGCTTAAGGAAAAGCAGGCGGCATTGGTGCTGAGCGCCGGGGAAACCTGGTCCGGCAACGAACTGGAGGCCAACCTCAACCTGGGAGCCCGTCTTCCCGCGGAGCTGTACAGGGTGGGTGTCCCCTTCGCCTTCTACTCGGATGCGGCCTCTTCGCTGGTTTCCCTGAGAGAGAGGGTGACCTGGCGTGTTCGCAACGGTCTGTCCGAGGCGGCGGCCCTGGAGGCCCTGACCCTGGCAGCGGCGCGAATTCTTGGCGTCAGCGACAGGGTGGGGAGCCTTGAGCCTGGAAAGGACGCGGACCTCGTCGCCTTCGGCGGCTCCCCCTTTGACCTGAAGGCCGGGGTGCTCTGGGTGATGGTCAATGGAGAGCTGGTGGCTGATCCAGCCAGGGGCGCGCCGCCGATTGAGCGTCCCCGTGAAAAAATAAACCAACGAAGATCACTGGCCCCGCAAGGGGATTATTGAAAGAGGACTACAGGTAACGACATGAACTTCATTACCCCGATATTGCTTCTAACCGCAAGTCTCACCGCGCAGCCGGACGAGGTTGTCGCGCTCAAGGTCGGGCGGGCGATCACGGTGTCCGGCAAGGACATAGAGAAGGCCGTCATTGTTATGGAAAACGGCCGCATCAAGGCTGTAGGGACAGATGTTGAGATTCCTCGTACGGCGCGCGTCGTAGATATGCCCAGGGCGGTAGCGATGCCAGGTATCGTCGATGCGCATAGTGTCAATGGTCTCCGCGTCTCCAACGAGCGCTTCTCCAACGTTCCCTACGTTACGGTTCTGGATGGAATCGATCCCAGCTCTCCCGGCCTCAGCAACGCCTTGCGCCACGGAGTTACCAGCGTTCATTGCATTGCCGGGAACGTCACCCGGTTCGGCGGCCAGGGCGCCGTTATTCGTACGAGCGGCAAAACGGTCGAGGAGCTTGTCGTTAAAACGCCATCGGCCATGAAACTCTCGCTTCAGCCTGCCTCCGGTGAAAACAGGATGGGCAATATGGCTGCGCTGCGGAAATCCTTCTACGACTTTTATTCCAGGATGAAGGCTCTCCAGGGGGCCGGCGGCGAGGCTCCGCTGATTGAAAACAAGAAGCTCTCCCTGACCGACCTGGTAAATACCCGCCCAGGATGGGGAGAGATTGACTGGAAGAAGGTGCCATCGGAAAAGGTCAGCGAGCGGGACCGGCCCATGCGCGACCTGGTGAGGGGAAAGCTCCGCGCCTTTATCAACTGTCCGACCGCCTCCGATGTTTTCAAGGCTTTCGAGCTTATCGATGCCAACCATCTTGACGCGACGCTCGTGCTCGGGCCGGACGCCTGGAAGCTCGCCGACATCCTGGCGGCTCGCAAGGGACTCGGTCCTGTGATTATCAATCCCCAGCTCGAGGTCTGGGACAAGAATGATGAGACCGGAGCGGAGAAGCGGCACATCACTCCCATCGTCCTCCACAAGGCTGGAGTCCCATTCGCGCTGCAGGTGCTCTCCGATTCGAATTTCAATACCGGGCCCTACTTCGGGCGCAGCGGCCCCTACCATCACTGGTACCAGGCCGCGCGGCTGGTTCAGTTCGGTATGCCCAGGGACAAAGCTCTCGAAACCATCACGATCATCCCCGCCAGGCTCATCGGTATTGACAACCGTGTCGGCTCCATAGAGGCCGGCAAGGATGCGAACATCGCCATCTTCTCAGGTGATCCGCTCGATGCCCGCAGCTGGGTTGAACGAGTCTTCATCGAGGGCAAGGAGGTCTACGAACGCGGCAAGGATCGTGATCTCGAGCGGTTGCTCAAGGACCCGGAGAGGTCGTTCTGAAGCGCCTGTCCAGGAATAGAAAATCCAGAGAAAGAAAAATGCAGAGATCCGTACAACAACGAGAGCTGAGCCTGGTAAGGGGCCGCGTGAGCGGCGCCTGGGCCTGGAGCCTGCTCGTCATGTTCGCGGCGCTTCTGCCGGCCGTTCTTCGAGCTGGTGAGGGAGCCCCGTCGCGCACCTTTGCCCTGCGCGGCGCGACGGTCTACACGGTTTCAGGGGAGATCTATGAGAACTCGAACCTGGTTGTCGAGGACGGCAGGATCAAGGCTGTTGGCAAAGATGTGAAAATTCCCGCCGGGATAAAGATTCATGATCTGCGCGGCTACGTGGTTGTGCCGGGTCTCCTTGACGCCGAGACCAATCTCGCCAGCGACAATCGCGAGACGCTCGGGAGCCTCTCTCCCCAGGTCCAGGCGATCGACGGTTGGGATTTTTACCGTGAGAACCGCGAGCTGCTCAGAGGAGGGGTGACCTCGGTCTACCTGGCGCCGGGAGTGCCGGTTGGGAAGACAAGAACGAGGCTGATTTCGGGGCAGGGAGCCGTGGTCAAGACCGCCGGCTCGAAGGCCAATCCCAGGATGCGAGTCGTTTCGGAATCGAGTGGTTTCCAGGTTACCCTTGGAGAGCTCTCCCGTATCCAGCCTTCGATCTACTCCCCTCCGATCGGAGCCTCTCCGGACAATCCGTTTGAGGTGCTCGTGCCGCCGTTGCCCCAATCCCGTGCCGGGGAGTTTCTTGCTCTCAGGCAGGTGATTTCGAGGGCTCGAGGATATCGCGATTCACTTGCCGGCCACCTGCGGACTGGAACCTCTCGGCCGGCTTACGACCCCATCTCTGCGAGCCTCTATCCTGTTATATCCGGTGGCGATCATCTTCGTGTGCGGGCCAATAAGGCGAGGGACATCTATCATATCCTCGAGCTTGCCCGCGAGGCGGGCATCAAGGTGGTGATCGAGGGGGGGGCCGAGGCCGAGAAACTTACGCCCTGGCTTGCCAAAATGAAGGTGCCTGTAATTTTCCCCGGGGCGTTCCAATCCGGCAAGCTGCCTGGGGGAGATCTGCAGAGTCCTGCCATCGAGGGCCGGCTCCAGGAGGAGTCTATCTTGAGAATGCATCGCGCCGGAGTCCCGGTGATACTCAACAGTCCTACCGATGCCGAGGGGAAGAACCTCCTCCTGCAGGCCGCCGCGGCGGTAAGAGTTGGAATGGAACCTCGCGAGGCTCTGCGGACAATCACTCTCAATCCCGCGCGGGTTCTCGGGGTGGCTGACCGCATTGGCAGCATCTCCGAGGGCAAAGACGCGGACCTGGTCGTGCTCGGCGGTGATCCGCTGAGTGCCGACAACCGTGTACAGGCCGTGTTCATCAATGGCGAGCTGGTGTTCAACAGGGCTCCTCCGATCACAGAAGATTGCACTGTCATTCGTGCCGGACGTCTCGTCACTGGCAGCGGCGCGGAGTATTCCAACGGCATCGTGATCGTCAGGAAAGGCAAGATCGAGTACGCCGGTCCCGGCCTGCTTCATGACGGACTGGACAAGGCTGTACGGGTTATCGACGCGTCTTCCCAGACGGTCATCCCCGGCCTGATCGATGCGGGTGGGACCGCCGGTTCTCGCGCCGAGTCCCTCGCGCCGGGCTTTGATGCGGCCCCCGGCAGCGCGGGGGCTGGCAAGGCGGCCGACTTCAGGCTCGTCGACTCGATCGACCCGCGTGACCCCGCGCTGATGGAGCTGGTCCGAGCCGGGATCACGACGGTCCTGATAGCGCCTCCGGCCGCTGGACAGGTTTCCGCCCTGAAGCTCGCGGCCAGGGATCCTGCCGCGGCAGTGATCAAACCCTACGCCGCGCAGTATTTTTCCAGATCATCGAGCAAGACCCTCAAGACCGCCAAGGCCTACCATGACAGCTGGGTAGCGTTTGAGAAGAAGAAGGAGGCGGCGGGGAAAAAAGGCGCCGAATTCAAGGACAAGGCGCCCAAGCTCCAGGGAGCCTATGAGCCCTACAGGGCGCTCTTTACGGGCGCGGTTCCGGCTCTGGTCGAGGCGTCCAATGCCGCATCGGTCCCCGGTATCGTCGCGCTGTACACAGACCAGTATAAAATCCGAGTTCTTTGCAGCGGCCTTGCTTCGCTGAAAAGAGATGAGAACCTCACCGGGATGGCCGGTCTGCTCCTTTCCAAGACGGGGGGGCTTGTCCTGCAGAATCCGCTGGTCGTCAAGCAGGACAACACCACGGTTAACTGGCCCCAGCGGTTGAGCGCTCTCGGCATCAGCTTCTCGGTTCGTTCCCGAGTCGCCGATGGAGCGAGGCTCTTGCCCCTGCAGGTGTCCTACGCTGTCAGGGAGGGCTGGAATTCACGGCTTGCCTTGCGCTCGATGACCACCGTGCCCGCGGAGCAGTTCGGGATCTCCGACCGGGTGGGCAGCATCGAGAAGGGCAAGGATGCGGATCTCGTCATTCTCTCCGGCGAGCCCTTCTCACTAACGGCCAGGGTTCTTGGAGTGATGGTCGATGGGGAACTCGTGCATGGAGTTGATAAGTTCAAAGGACAGGTAGATGCAAATGAATAGATCCTGGAAGGTCTCCATACTTCTGCTCGCGGTGAGTTTTCTCGCCCGGCCGCTTTATTGCGAAGACGGTGCCGCTGCGCAGCGATGGGCCATTCGAGGCGGTAAGATCGTCACCGTGACAAAGGGAGCCATCGAGGGAGGAGTTCTGCTTGTCTCAGGCGGCCGCATTGAAAAGATTATCGCGGCGCCCGCATCGGACTGGAAGCCTCCGGAGGGCTACCAGCTTATCGATGCCAGCGGGCGCTGGATCGTCCCCGGTTTTGTGGAGCTCCACTCGCATATCGCCGGCGGTGATCTCAACGATATGGTCTACTCGGTGAACCCGGGATTCAGGACGCTTGACAATGTCATGCCCCGCAACGCCCTGCTCAAGAGAGCCCAGGCCGGCGGGGTGACCACGGCGCTCTTTATTCCCGGCAGCGGTACGAATATGGGCGGCTTCGGCACCTTGCTCAAGACCGCGGGCAAGGATCTCAGTGAGATGCTGATACGTTTCCCCGGCGCCCTGAAGATCGCCCAGGGAGGCAACCCCGAGCGTCGTGGAGGCGATCTCGGCTATTCCAGGATCGGCATGAACTGGTTGATTCGCAACGCCCTGAAGGAGGGCCAGCTCTATACCGAGGCATGGGATGCGTGGGAAGCCGACAAAACGAAAAAGAAGCCGGTCAAGAATCCCCGCCTGGAAATGTTCCGCGGGCTGTTTCACAAGGAGTACCCGGTCGTGGTTCATACCCAGGGATATCACCTCATCCTTTCGACCCTCAGGATCCTGCATGACGAAATGGGACTCTGGGTCGTTATAGATCACGGCACCTTTGATGGTTTCGAGCTGGCCCCGGAGGTCGCGAAGCGCGGCATCCAGGTGATGAATGGCCCTCGAGAGTTCCGCTGGGACAATCGCCGCGGAGGTTTCCGGGGTCTTGCCTACGAATGGTATCGCGGTGGAATCAAGACGGTTGGCGTCAACACCGACGCCCCCGTGGTTCCCGCGGAGGAGCTCATCCACCAGGCATCCATGGCCGTACGCCTGGGGCTCAAGGAAGATGTGGCCCTCGCGGGTATCACCATCCATGCCGCCCGCGCCCTTGGAATGGAAAAGAGAATCGGAAGCCTCGAGGCCGGCAAGGATGCGGATATCGTCATCTGGACAGGCGATCCACTCGATCCGCGCCAGTCGGTGGTGCTGACGATGGTGAATGGAAAGATAGCCTACGACACGAGCAAGGAGCCCCAGCGTTTCTGAGATCGTTGGAGCGGAGTCTGTTATGAGATTAAAGATGTACCAGGATCAAGACAATCGCCAGCGCGGTCGAGCGCGGATCGCCCGGCTGCTTCTGCCGGCGCTGCTCGCCGTTCTCAGTCCCACCGCGGCCGCGGCCGGGGACGTGGTGGCTTATCGGGCCGGGAAGATCATTCGTTCCGCGGGCGAGGCTGCCGCTCCCGGGGTTCTGATTGTTCGTGACGGCAAGATTGAAGATGTGCTTGCCGCTGGCGCGAAGACTCCGGAGGGAGCGAAGGTCGTCGAGCTGCCCGGGGCGGTCGTTCTTCCAGGCCTGGTGAATCCGCTCAGCGGGATCAGCCAGGTGAACTTCACCTCGGGTCCGGGAAGAGCCTCCCAGTCAAACTCGTCACCCACCGATGGGCGTAAGGCTGTCGGACTGTCGTCTCTCAACCTGAAGCACGAGGTCTACAGACGTCTTGGACGAACCGGCTATACCACCTTCGCGGTGGTTCCCAACGACACCAGGGGGCTCATCGCGGGCCAGGCCTCCGTCATCAGGCCCGCCCTTGGCAAGGAGAAGGAGCCCGGTGAACTGGTGCTGGAAAAATCGGCCTACCTCCTGTTGGGCTTTTCCTCCGGAAAGACCTGGTATGACGCAGGCCTTCGCTACCTGAAAAAGGCGGTTGACGATATTCTCAAGGAGAAGGCGGCGAAGAAGAAAGCTGAGGAGGCGGCGCGCAAGAAAGCGGAGGAAGCCAAGAAAAAGGCCTCCCAGCCGTCAACAGGAGAGAAGAAACCAGCTCCCGTTCCCCCTGCGGCCAAGCCTGCCGCGGCCAAGCCGCCGGCGAAGCCCAAGGTTCCGGATCCCCTGGTCCAGGTCTTCAAGGGTGAGAAGAAGGCCTTTGTCAGGGTGAAGAGCCCGGCCGCTCTCGCTCATTTCTTCGCCTTTTTTGACAAGCTGCCGATCAAATTCCAGTTTGTCCTGGTGACAGGACCGCAGCCTCCGGAAATCGTTGAGATGCTCATCGAGCGCAGGAAGCAGATCACGGCCGTTATCCTGGAGCCTCGCATGGGACGGATCCCTGAGACGAGTATCTATGTC
This sequence comes from uncultured bacterium, assembly GCA_913042995.1. Taxonomy (GTDB): domain Bacteria; phylum Planctomycetota; class UBA8108; order UBA8108; family UBA8108; genus UBA8108. Next base: position 12,815 of record CAJWMA010000036.1, read on the forward strand.
AACACAGCGAGGTTGTTCCTTCGCAGCGGTATGCCGGTGGCCTTTGTTCCCTTGAGAGACACCATCGATGGACACCGGGAGATCTTCTTTCAGCTTGCCGCGATGGTCAAGTCAGGGGTTCTTCCCCATGAGGCTCTTGCGGGCGTAACCTCGGTTCCGGCTGACGTTGTTGGTCTTGGCGCGAAGGTGGGCAGCCTCAAAAAGGGAGGTCTGGCCAATTTCGCCTGCTATGACAGGGATCCCCTCTCAGGCGCCGCCAGGCTGCTCTCTGTTTATGTCGAGGGCCGGAAGGTTTTCGAAGATGATCCTTCTACCGGAAAGCTGAGCGGGGAGGCGATTCGATGACCAGTAGAACGCGCAACCACCGAATGCCGGCCTTACTTCTTTCACTCGTCCTGTCAGCGTTTTTCTGCGCCTCGCTTGGCGCCGAGGAGACCAGGGAAAAAGAGAAGAAGTCCGCTGTCCAGGCGATTGTCGGCGCCACAGTCCTGCCGGTCTCCGGTCCCATGGTGCGTCGAGGCACCGTGACCTGGAAGGATGGAAAAATCCTCGAGGTTGCCGCCGAGCTCGCAGCGCCGGAAGGAGCCCGGGTTCATGACGCTGAGGGTCTGTATGTTTGTCCGGGTTTTGTCGCTGTAGTCGCTATGGGGGTGGGGATCGAGACCAGTTCGGGCAATATAGGCAATGGCCTGGATCCCTGGGATCGTGAACTCACGATAGCCCTTGCCAATGGAATCACGACGATGCAGGTGCTTCCAGCCCCCTTCTTTGGCGGCTTCGGACAGGATGGTCCGCTTTACGGCGGCAGCAATTCAGCAGTTATCAAGCTCACGCAGGGCGACCTGGGGGGGATGCTGGTGAAGGAGCCGGCGATGAACTATTTCTCGTTACCCAGGCGCCAGATCGAGCTTAACTATTTTCTTCTGAGAGAGCGCTTCAAGCAGGCAAAGGCCTATCTCGCCAAGCGAGCTGAGGCCCGGGCGAAGAAGGCCACCGCACCGAAGCTCAGCTCGAGCCTCAAGCTCTATGTGGCCGTCCTGGAAAATACCCGCCCGACGATTTTTTCTCCCGCCAACAACCACGAGGTGAAGATCGTTCTCTCCCTCAGCAGGGAGTACGGTTTTGACGCCGTGCTCAACGAGCCCAAGGACGCCTGGATGATGGCTGCCGACCTGGCGGCCGCGAACGTGCCGGTGCTGGTCAAGTCACGCGGACCCGATTTCGATTTCAACACTACCGGGCCCTTGTTTGAAAAGGGCCAGATGGCTCCCGTTCGTCGTCCTGCGGCCTTTGTCCGGGCCGGGTGCCAGGTCTCGATTCTTCCCTATCGCCGCGGGATCAGCCTGGCCGGTCTTGCCGGGCGCGACCTGGCCACCCTGCATGTCGACGCGGCCTTTGCCGTACGCGGCGGAATGTCGAATGAAGACGCCCTGAAGGCTATCACCCTGAATCCTGCCCGTACGCTTCGTGTGGATGACCGGCTGGGTAGTCTTGAAAAAGGAAAAGACGCCGACCTGCTGATCCTGAGTGGACATCCGCTTGATTACCGAAGTTTCGTTCTCAAGGCCTTTATCAACGGCAAGCTCTACTACGATCGTGAAAAGTCGAGGATCTACCGCGAGATCCCGCTGACCGGCGACAAGTAGAGCAATCTTGACCGAAGGGCTTTTCGAGGGGCGTTTTAGAGGTAGAATCCGGCTATGTTGCCTTCTGCCCTGGAGCTCAAATTCGCGCTATCCGCTGCGCTCGCGGCCGGGATGATCTTCCTCTCCTCCTGCGGGAAGGATCCGTCCATGTCCGAACAGGCGGCGACTCCCGAGAAGAGGGTGGAGACCTTCTGCTCGGCCTGCCATCTCCTGCCTCCTCCCGCAACGCTCCCGCGCGGGATGTGGGAACGCAAGATCGATGAGATGTACGAGCTGGCCAGGGGGTCGCAGAAAGAGCTGCCGGCCGGGTTGCCGCCGCGAGAGGAGGCGGTCGCCTATTTCACCAGCCGCGCGCCGGAGGGATTGCCTGGCCTCTCCCATACGGTTGGCAGAAGGAGTCCCGCCCTTGGCTTCGATCCCATTGGGGTTCGGATCGGCGGGCTCGAATCGTACCCTGGCGTCTCCAGCGTCCGGCTGGTCAACCTGTCGAGTGTGGACCGCCTTGATCTGCTGATTTGCGAGATGCGCTTCGGCCTGGTGCTGGCGGCGCGACCTGGTATTGAGCCTCTCGACATGCGCGTACTCGGCCGCTGTGACAATCCCTGCACCGCCGAGGTTGTTGATCTCGACCGGGACGGGCACCGTGATCTGCTCGTCGCGGACCTGGGAACAAGAACGCCGTCTGATGTCAAAAACGGCAAGGTGCTCTGGTTCCGCGGCGATGCGAAGGGCGATTTCGACGTTATTCCACTGGCCAGCGGTCTCGGGCGGGTAGCGCACTGCCAGGCGGCCGACTTTGATGGTGATGGCGATCTCGACATCGTCGCGGCGGTTTTCGGCTGGCGTAAGGTTGGGAACATCCTGCTTCTTGAAAATGAGACCTCAGATTTTTCTTCTCCCAGGTTCGTGCCGCATGTTCTTGATCCGCGTCCTGGAGCGATCCATGTTCCGGTTGTGGATCTTGACGGGGATGGTGACCCGGATTTTGTCGCCCTGATATCACAGCACCATGAAACGATCATTGCTTTTCTCAACGATGGCAGCGGCGGTTTCAGGAAGGAGACTGTTTTCCGGGCGCCGCATCCAAACTGGGGATCGACTGGTATCCAGTTGGTCGATATGGACAGGGATGGCGATCTTGACGTTCTCTCCAGCAATGGAGACAGCCTGGATGATTTTATTCCGAAACCCTATCACGGCATCCAATGGCATGAGAACGAGGGCGCCTATCCATTCAGGGTTCATCCGCTGACCAATCTCTACGGCTGCAACGCGGCGAAGGCCGCGGATATCGATGGAGACGGGGACGTGGATATTTTCGCCAGTGTCTTTCTTCCCTACATCAGGAAGGAAACTCCAGGCTCGGAGTTCACCGAGTCGCTCGTCTGGCTGGAGCAGGTTGAGCCGGGGCGCTTCGAGCGCTACTCGCTGGAAAAGATGACCTGCTTTCATCCAACGCTTGATCTCGGTGATTTCGACAATGATGGCGATGTGGATTTCGTGGTTGGCAATATGACCATGGCCAAGCGCAAGGAAGACACCCTGGCGCATTGGGCTGTGCTGTGGAAGAACAAGCGCCGCTGAGAACCGTCTCAGACCGACTTGAGGTTTCTCACCCTGAGCCGGTTGTGGAGACTGGAGCCTAGCTCCCTGAGCGAGCTCCTGATTGTTCTCGATCTAGCGGTGGCGGACTCGAGGCGTCTTGAGGCAAGGAGAAGACGATTTTCGTAGTCGTGGAACTCGACAAGGCGGGCCTCGGTCCAGGGGTCCGACACCTTTGCGAGGACTGCCGCCCAACCTGTTTTTTCGGATTTCTTGATTGCCGGGCAGAAGCTTCTCACGGCCTCGTTCTGATTGAAGAATATTCCGCCGTCCGGGTGACATGGTTTGTCACTAATGACAAATCCCGGCGCGCCAGGTGTCGCTCTTTGCGCACGGGTCGGTTGGCTCAAGGGCTTATGTGATTGCGGAGCAAGCACTTGTGATTATTGGACAGGTTGGCACGGGACTTGAACTGTATTCCGAGGGGAAGTTGTGTAGATAGCCGGTAATGATCAGAGAAATTGTCGAGGTAGAACGGTTGCCAGGATCAATGTCTGGACAAAATGAGGATTCACGACCCGCGGCGGGTCCCTATGGATTCGAGGTTCTCTCTATGGAGGATGCTTGCCTCCGCGCCGGTGATGTACGGGAGCGCGGCTTCAGCCTGCTCGAGGTCGCCTTGTCGACGGTGATTCTCGGCGCGGTGCTCATCGGCACGCTTGGTTCGCTTTCAACCGCGGCCATCGGCCAGCGTCACGATGGGGCGAGGGTGGAGAGCCAACTACTGTTGTCTCGTGTCATGGAGGAGCTTCGAGCCACGGCGTTCAATTCACTGGTGAGCTACGATGGGACCTGGATCGAGGAGGGTCGGCATCGAGCCGACATCAATGTCTCTCCCCGCGGCCCTGGCCTGCTCAAGCTTTCAGTCAGGGTTCGGCAGCTGGAAAATGAGGAGATAGAGACACGCGGGGTCCTGCTGGTCATGAGACCCTAGGAGTTTTTTCCGATGAATACAACTGGACGACAATTCAGATATCTTTCAGCGCCCGGGGCTCAGCCTTCCGAGGCGGGCTTTACGCTGGTGGAGGTTTCCGTTGCGGTGGCCGTGGGGGTGCTCTGCATGCTGGTGCTCGGCCAGGCGCTCTCGAGCGCAGCGGGTTCGAGCGAATCCATCGTTCGCCAGGCTGAAATGCTCAACGGAGTCCAGAGGTGCATGGAGGATCTGCGCAAGGAGCTGCGATGCGCGAGCGCCGACCTGGCGGAAATATCCAGCTCGGATGGAAATGATGTCCTGGTGCTCAAGACCAGCGGTTCTTTTTCCGACGGCCTTCGCTGGGGAGCCTGCGACGAAGCGGGTGTCTGGCAGGCGGGCTGGTCGGCGCGCTTTCGCGTTGTTGACAACCACCTGGTGCGTGAGGCGCTTGATATTGCCGGGCGCGTCAGGGGAGATCCCCGGTTGCTGGTCAGGGGAGTGGAGGCGGAGGGGGACGACGAAAAGGGCTTCTCGGTTGAGAAGACCGGCTCTCTTTTCAATGTGGAGCTCAGGTTGCTGAGGAGCTTTCGCAACGGGACGGAGCTGCGGCGTGTTTTTTCGACATCGGTTAAATCATTGCCCGGCCTCCTTGGAGGCTGATGACCGGCCGTACGACAAGAGACTCGGAGGAGTTTATTCCAGTGTTACGAGATGCTAAAGATTACCAGGGCGCGAACGCGAGCGAGGCGGGCTATTTCAGCCTGCTGCTCGTTGTTGGCGTGTCGCTGATCGCTACTGCCGTATTGACCGCGACGGCTACGATGGCCACATCGACACGAGATGTTCGCCGCAGGGGGAACCTCGCCGCCGCTCGCCTGGCCGCCCGATCGGGAATTGCCGAACAGGTTGCCGATATTGTCGCTGTACGTGACATGGCCCCGGTCGGCGAACCCTTCAGCGGCCTGGACAGCATTGACAGGAACCAGCTCCGGGGGCCGGGAGGCTTTACGGCTACGGTTACCGGCAGGCTCCTGGACGATCACGAGGGAACGCCGGTTGCCCAGTATGATGTTTTTGTCGATTCGCTGCCGGGCTCCTCGATTTCCCGCCGCCTGGCGATCTCTTCTTACGCCTACGTTCCTGACAAGGCGTCCTACGATTCAGGGGATCCGGATGCCGCCAGGGCGGATGCCCATGCCGTGGTAGAGGTTCGTTTCCAGGGCAGCGAAGTCTTTGACTATTCGTATTTCATCAATCACTGGGGTTGGTTCTTTGGCGATGATATCGCCTCTAACGGCAACGTTCGCTCCAACGGCCAGTTTGATTTCGGACATCACAGCTCCGCCGTCCATGGCAGCCCGCGCTACGAGGCTTCCCATGGATCCCAGCTGCTGGGGTACATTGATGACAATGCTGATGGCGTCAAGGATGGAAGCGATGGGGGTGTTTATTCCTCTGTATCCGTCATGAACGCCGACAATGTAGATGGGAGCGGCGGGGCGTCGGGCAATCGTCACGTAACCCCTGAAGTAGTCGAGATGCCGAATCTGGATGACCTGTCTTTTTACGAACAGAAAGCTGCCGCCCGCAACTCCAGTATTGGAGTGGAGGGGGCTTTTGAGGTGGACGGCGTTCTTGGCGATGGTGACACAGAGCCGCAAAACCTCTACCTGGTTGGAACGAGAGAGGCTCCAGTTGTTCTCAACGGTCCGGTGGTGGTTCGGGGGAGCGTCATTATCTCAGGCTATGTAAGCGGGCAGGGCTCCATCTACGCAGGCGGCAATATCTACGTTGCCGATGATCTGCTCTATCTGAACCCGCCCGACAGCATTCGTCCGGATTCGAATGACCAGCAGAGTGTGGAACGATGGAGGTCTGAATCCGCCGTACGGGACTCGCTGGGTCTCTTCGCGCGGGAACATATCGTGGTTGGCGATTATACCGATGATTGGTGGCAGACAAATGTTTCCGACTGGATTAACCACGACCTGAATAAATCCCGTGAAGATGCAGGCATCGATGGCATTCAGAATACCCGCGAGGGTCCCGATGGCATCCTGGGTACAGCGGACGATGATTTCATGGAGGATGATGGTGTCTGGACCGTGAGCCGCTACACCGAGGAAGATGCCGAGAGAGGTTTGATTCCCGAGGGTAGCCGGCCTGGCGATATCATCCCCGGCAGCGGGGAGGATATCGATGGGGATGGTGCATATGACGACACCACCAGGATGTCGGAGTTTGACCTTCCGCAGGCGCTCTCACAGGAGACCTGGGCCGGCAATCTCCAGGAGGGTGAGGATATCACCTATTCGCAGGTTGCCACCTCCGAGATCGGCCGTCTCGATGCGGCCTTCTACACCAACCACACCTTCGCGGCTGTGGTCTCGAATCCTGATGGGGTTATCCAGGTGAACGGTTCGGTTGTTTCCCGCAATGAATCGATCATCTATGCGGCCGATGGACTGGAGCTGAATCACGATGAGAGACTCACCGGCAGGGGAAGCCCGCAGAGTGGTTTTGACAGCCCTCTCGGATGGGATCCGATCAGGTTTATCCACTGGGATTTTGACAAGCTTCTCCCGGCGGAGGTTATCGCTTCTACAGAGAGGATCGCCGACTATCTTGGCGGTATTTCAGGCGGAGGAGGAGAAGAATGATGAGAACGCTCAGGCTGTTTACTTTCCTTGCTGTGATCGGGGTCTTCGTTCCATCTTCGGCGGGCGCCGGCGAAAAATTCCAGCAGCCTGATCCGGGCAGGAAGGCCGCCCCCACGGCGGAGAACAGGCATCTCTTCATCAACAAGACGGCTATCGCTGAGCGTGCCGAGGCCAGGCGGAAGGCTCTTCCCGTTCAGAAAAACCCGAACGCGGGCCGCGGATTCCTTCTTGAGAAAGCCCAGGGGGGGCATGGTACCGACAGGCTCTCAATGGCTAAGCTGCGTCATCGGCAACTCGAGGGCTACAGGCGCAGGGAGCTCGCCTCTCCCGCCCCCGCGGACCTCGCCGGGGAACGAAAGGCTCAGACGAACGGAACATCAGTGAAGAAGGAGCCTGGAGGCGGTTATTCCGCGATCGCCTGCGCCTTCGGCGCCCTGGCCGCCGCCGTCTTCGTGGTATCGCTCAGGCGCAGGGGACGCCGAGAGGGTGAAAAGAAAAAAGCGCGCAGGTTCTGAGCGAACCGGCGCGCTTTTTCGCCAGGAAGAGGTCTGCGTGAAAGCCTTACTTGAGCTTTGCGAGAACCTTCTGGGCGTTTCGGGGAATCTTCGGCGCCTTAACCTTGCCGAACTCCGACAGCTTGTATTCAAAGTGAAAGGCCGCGTGCTCGCCGCCGATGATCTTATTACCTTTGCGGCGGGTTTTACCTTTGCGGCCCGTCAGCGCGGTAACCTTGATACGGATCGGAAGTGAGGTTTCGGGATCAATCTCGATTTCATAGAAGGCGTTGGTCATTGTCTTGTCCGCACCGGACACGAAT
>CAJWMA010000037.1 GCA_913042995.1 uncultured bacterium
CCGACAGCGCTCGCCATCGCTGGCTGGAAGCTCGAGGGAGGGATCTATTTTGAGTTTCCCGCAGGGGCGGAGATTCCAGCTTCCGGCTATGTAGTGGTCTGCCGGGACAGGGATCTCGCCGCCGAGAGCTACAATGTCTCCCGGGCGGAGCTCTTCGGTAATTACGAGGGCAGCCTGGACAATGATGGCGACAAGGTTTCTCTGCTCGACGGCTTCAACGCTGTCGCGGATGTGGTGAGATACGATGACAGGTTTCCCTGGCCGTCCGGCTCAGGTTCGGTCGACGGGGGGGGAGCCTCTCTCGAGCGCAGCTGTGTCTCGGCTCCTTCGATCACGCCGACCAATTGGGTTTCGGCGATGGGCAACCGACCCACTCCGCTGGCGGCCAATTCGCGGGCCGCGTGTCCGCCGGTTCCCCTGCCTGTTCCTGATGTGGTTATCAACGAGATTCATTACCATCCCGCGGGAAATTCCGAAGAGCTGGAGGAATTCATTGAGCTCCACAACCACGGATCCCAGGCGGTCAACCTTGGTGGCTGGAGCTTCACCGGGATAGAGTTCGTTATTCCCCAGGGAACCGTGCTTGCCGCGGATGGCTATGTGGTCATTGCGCGCAACGCCGAGCATGTCAGCGCGTCCTTCGGCCTGGACAATGTACTGGGCGATTTTACCGGCCAGCTGGCCAATGGCGGAGAGAGGATCTCCCTGCTGGACGCAGCCGGCGTCTCTGTCGACTCGGTGCGCTACTCAGATGGCGGCGAGTGGCCCTGGGAGGCGGATGGCGAGGGCCGCAGCCTCGAGAAGATCCGCCCTGACGCGGTCAGCTCCGATCCATCCAGCTGGACGAGCAGCGCCATCAGCCCGGGTGACTTTGCCAGTGTCTCCGCCGTAGGCCCACTCGGCCGCCTGGTCATCCAGCGGCTTCTTATCGCCGTCAACGGAGGCGGGGAGTTTGTGATCGACAATATCCGGCTCAGCCCAGTCCAGAACCCGGCTCTGAATCTCATCGTGAACGGTGATTTTGAAGCGGGAGCCGAGGGCTGGGATCTTCGCGGCAACGCGTCTGGTTCCGGCGTATTGAACGGGATTGGCGTCGATGACAGCGGTGGGCTTCGAATTCTGACCGAGGCCTCCTGCGGAGAGGGTTGCTTCTCCTGCTCCTCACGCGACAGCGTCGCCCAGTCTTTCAGGTCGGACAATTTCGACCGTGAGGCGGACTACCTTCTTTCCTTCGATTACAAGTTTGTCGAGGGCGATTCGAACCTGTCGCTCAGGCTCTTGCGCGGAGTCGAGATCTGTCTCAACGAGAAGCTCGTGAGCCCCGGGATGGCCAATTCTTCCAGGGCAGAGAGCGTCCCGCCGTTTATCTCGGATCACGGCAGGTTTCCCATGGAGCCGACCTCGGAGGATCGCACCACGATTTCCGCGCGGGTTCGCACGCCAGGCAACCAGGCGCTCGAATCGGTCGAGCTGAAGTACGTGGTGGGCGAGGATGACCCGGTCACCCTGCAGATGTTCGATGATGGGCAGCACGGAGATGCTTTCTTCTCCGATGGAGTCTACGCCGTAGAGCTTCCCGCGCTCTTTGACCACAACACCGAGGTCTATTACCAGGTTGTGGCCAGGGCGGCGGATGGAAGTGTCGGGGCGGGACCGCGGACCCATAACGGTACGCGCATGGTCAAGCGCGACCTGCGGGGATTCTACGTCAATGATGAGATCGCCGATACGAGCCTGCCGGTCTACCACATCCTTATACCCGGGGTGAGCACCACCAACCCGCGAGCTATCAACGGCGCTCTCAATTGTGACACCTTGCGTCCAGGCTCTTTTGTTTACCAAGGCGACATCTATCCGGAGGTTGGAATGCGCTTTCGGGGTAATACAGCCTGTGTCCTCGACAAGAGAAACCTCAAGTTCCGGTTCAATCGTGGACGGTATTTCAAGAACCTGAGGAAGCTGAACCTCCAGGGCATGTGGACGGACAAGTCCCTGGTTCGCGAGCATCTGTCCTGGGATTTCATTCGCCAGCTCGGGATCCCCTACTGCAAGACCGAGTATGTCAGGGTGCATCTCAATGGCAGCTACCATGGTCTCTATCTCTCGCTCGAGCATCCCGACAGCCGCTACCTCGAGAGGAACGGCTTCGATGGAGATGATTGCCTCTACAAGGCGAAGCAGCCTCCACGGGATGGAGGCACCCCCATCGGGGTCGCCGTCCAGAGCCGGGTCACCGACTATCCCTCCTATTGGGAGCAGGAGACCTGTGAGAATGAGGACTTCACCGCAATCGCCGGCTTTATCGGCGACATGCATCGCGATGCGCAGGGAGGCTCCTCGGCCGAGTTTTTTCAGCAGCGCAGCATGCCGGAACAGCTCATCGGCTACCAGCTTGCCCAGTCGGTGCTCGATAATATCGACAGCTTCGCGAAGAACCACTTCCTGTGCTGGAATAAGGAGTCCGACAAGTGGACCCTTCTTACCTGGGATATGGACCTGGTCTTCGGCAAGAATTTCAACCCTGATATCCGGCCGGTGGGAACGCTGAACGATTGCATGCTCAGTCCCGGCCGTGATCTCAACCCCTGGTTTTCCACCTCGGTCCGGGGCAATTTCCGCCTGCATTATTTCATGGATTTTTTCTTTAGCTCATCAGATGGCTATTACCAACGTGCCTACCTTGTCAGGCTCTGGGATCTGCTGCAGGAGAAATACAAGAGCGACGTCTACGACGCCCTCATCGATGACCTGGAGACTCTCCTTGCCAACGAGCAGAGCCTGGATTATGGCCGCTGGGGCCGCTCGCCGGTCAATTGCGAGGCGGATTGCGGCGGCAACTGCGCCACCTTGCAGACGATGATCGGGAACACGGCGGAGGTGCGAACGCAGCTGCGCCTGCACCGGAATTATCTCATCCAGTATATCTCCCGCTGGCACGCGGATGTTCGAGACCATGACAAGATGAAGATAACCGAGATCATGTATCGTCCCATCACCGCCGGCTCCGATCTGGAGTACATCGAGCTGCAGAATACCAGCGGCCGCCAGATAGATGTTTCCGAATGGATGATTTCCGGCGGAGTGAGCTTCGTTTTTCCCCGGGGGACGGTGGTACCCGAAGGCGGGAAGGTCGTGGTCGTGAGAGACAGGGATGCCTTCCTGGCCCAATATCCCGGCGCTGAGAATCTCGCCGTGATCCTGGGTGAGTACCAGGGGGCGCTTGACAACAGTGGAGATGAGCTGCGGCTCCTGGACGCAGGTCCGGGCTACCCGGCGACCATCGATTATGTGAAATACAGGGACGGCGGCTCCTGGCCGGAGGTCAAGGCCGGGCACTCGATCGAGCTCGCCTCGGTAACCGCCGATCTCGACAATGATTTTGGCGATCGATGGAGCGCTTCCGCTGAGCTGAACGGCTCCCCTGGAGGCGCCACTACGGAGTCTGCTCCCCAGTTCATTCGCGGAGATTTTAACGGCGACACGAGCGTCAACCTCTCCGATGCGGTCGGGATCCTTCTCTACCTGTTCATGGGGGAGGCGGCGCCGGATTGCATGGATGCCGGAGATGCCGACGACGATGCGAGCGTCAACCTCACCGACGCCACCTTTATACTCAACTATCTCTTTCTCGGCGGCCCGGCGCTGCCGGCGCCCTTCCCGCTGCCGGGGATGGACCCGACCGAGGACAACCTGTCCTGCGATTTTTAGGAGGAGGCGGATCTTGAAACGATCCCAGGTCGACTTGGCGGGACAGCCCGGGCTGGTCGAGGAGGGGTCTCTTCGCCTGCTGGTAAGCGTGAGGTCAGCCGTGGAGGCTGTCGAGGCGCTCGAGGGAGGAGCCGACATTATCGATATCAAGGAGCCCGGCGAGGGTTCCCTGGGCGAGGCTCCGGCCGCCGCGCGGCAGGCGGTGGTCGAGGCTGTAGACGGTCAAGCTCCCGTGAGCGCGGCTCTCGGCGAGCTCAGGCTTCGAGGGCAGGGCTGGCAGCTGGAGCATCAGCCGGGGATCGCACTCTACAAGCTCGGACTCAGCGGCCTCGGTGAGACGGACTGGAGCGAGCTGCTCGACCAGGCACGCGCCCTGGTGAGCGAGGGGAGTCAAGGAGAGGCGGATCTCGTGGCGGTGGCCTATGCCGATTGGCAGGCGGCCGGGTCTCCAGAGCCAGGGGCGGTCCTGGAGCATGCCCTTGACCGGAAGTTCCCTTTTTTCCTGGTCGACACCTACGATAAGCAGGCGGGCGACCTCTCGACCTTTATGGATTGGGGGATGGTTGCCGTTCTTGCAGAGAGAGCCCGCTCCGGAGGGGTCCGCTTCGTGGCGGCTGGCAAGCTGGGGGCTGCCCAGCTCGGGGTGGCGGCGGCAGCTGGCGTTGACGTCATCGCTGTGCGCGGCGCGGCGACGACCGGGGAACGGACCGCCCGCGTTGACCGCCGAGCTGTCGATGAGCTCAGCCGGCTGATTCACGAGGAGTTCACTGCTGGCTAGACACACTGTAGAGGATGCTCTCCTCGGGGTCTTCCGCTCGCAGGTTGATCGCGACCACCCGGTGAATATCTCTGGCCGCCGTGGGGAAGTACTCATCGACTATGCCGAGCTCGGCGGCCTCTGACATCGAGATGCGCTCTGGAAAGGTCGTCGATTTCAGGAGTACCAGCTCACGGGCTCCGAAGACCCTCGCCATACGGGCGGCAATCGAATCACTGGTGACCCGCCAGCGCCGGGGCAGTGAGTCGATGCTCTCTTCGTCAATCTCGATGATGAACTGGAAGGGATCGAAGACAGGAATCTTTCCGGCCTTCCAGAGAGGTTCGATGGACTCTGCCGAGTCGGCAAGCTCTAGCCCGGGGACGGCCTTTTCCGCGACACGGGCGGTGATGGAGAGCGCTCGCAGGGCAAGCCAGTGAGAGCGCTCCTCTCCGAGATTGTAGAGTCGGTCCCACTTTCTCACCTGGTCGACAGCGCCGCCGCCGCCGCAGATGACAATCGATCGGCGCCTGCTGAAATCACCGAGGAAATTTTTCAGCCGGCTCCGCAGGTCCGGGAGTCCAAGCAGGCTTCCGCCCAGCTTGATGATCGATTCAGGTATGGGTAGATTTTCGTTATGCATTAGAGTGAGGCGACGATTCTCAGCTTTCCATGCGGATATTTCAATTTACTAGTGGAGCTTTCGGTCAAAAGGAATGACCGGACACTACAGCCATGCGGATCATTCCAGTCCTGGACCTCAAGGGCGGTCTCATTGTCAGGGGGATCGCCGGCAAGCGAGACCTCTACAAGCCGATTGAAAGCAGGCTCTGCTCTTCGGCAAGGCCGCCCGAGGTAGCGGCAGCCTTGCGAAACCTGCTGGGGCCGGGACCGATGTACCTTGCCGACCTCGATGCCATCGCCGGCGACGCTCCGGCGCTGGAGGTTTGTGGCGAGCTGGAGGGGCTTGGCTTCGGGCTCATGATCGATGCCGGTATTCGCTCCGCCGCAACGGCCCGCCGGCTTGCCGCCGAGCTGGATGGAGATCTCATCGCCGCGCTCGAGACACTTCCCGCTCCCGCCCTCCTCGCCGAACTCGTTGAGGAATTAGGCCCGGGCCGGCTGATCTTCAGCCTCGATCTTGCGGATGGGCGCCCTCTTGCTCAGGGTGACGACTGGCCTTCCGGGGCTGAGGAAATCGCCCGGGAGGCGGTTGCCGCCGGTGTAGAACGTCTGATCCTTCTTGATCTCAAGGCCGTCGGGACTGGCGAGGGCCCGGCGCATCTCGATCGATGCGCGGCTTTGAAGGAGAGCTACGCCGGGCTCGAGCTGGTCACCGGCGGGGGGGTGAGAGATCTCGATGACCTGTTGGCTTTGAGGTCGGCGGGAGTCGATGGGGTCCTGGTCGCCTCGGCGCTGCACGATGGGCGTCTCGGATCCGAAGAGCTGCGGGCGCTTCTGGATGCCTGATCCGAAGTCTTCTCAGAATCCGGCGGCCAGCCCGATGAAGAGGCCCGTGCCGCCGCCGGCATCGATGGCCCCGCCGCCAAGGGGGAGGCGGCCCTCGACAAAGAGCTCGACTTTATCAGCGAGGTGAATCGAGAGGCCGGGGCGCAGGGCGAATTCCCAGGCGGCTTCGTCGAGATCGACCGGGGTGCGGCCGCCAGCTCGTTGGTCGGCAAGCCACAGGGTTGCCTCCGCCCGCAGGTGAAGCGAGGTGGAGCCGTGCCGTTCGCTATAGCCCAGCAGGGTTTCCCAGACGTCGCCCGGCCTCCGCCCGCGGTGATTTCCAAGTGAGGTGGTGTAGAGGGTCTGCGCGCTGAGTGTCCTGAAGGTGTTCCAGGTAAACTCGAGGTTTCCCCCCGCGCCGGGTCTCCATGTGTCGCCGCCTCGGGCAAAGGCTAGGGGTTCGCTGGAGTCGGCCCCTGCTCCCGGAGCCTTGAGCTCGAGCCTGGGGATCAGCCGGAGCGCGTTTCCATCGATCCTGCTCGAGTCGAGGGTCAAGACCTTCTCTATTCCCAGCTCGAGGCCGAGGAAGCCCTCGCTTTTTTTCCTGATGCCATCCATCCGCCAGGAGGCTGCGCGCCGGCCAAGCTGGAGGTCCAGGCGCAGCTCGGCGGGTATCTCCACGCTGAGACGCAGGCCGGTGTCACGCAGGTCGCCGCGGGCGCCGGAGGCTCCCCTGACCTTGTTCCGCCAGGAGGCGTAGAGATCGACCCTCAGGTTGTCGCTGAGAGAACCGCCGATCAGGGCCGCATGGCTCCTGGTCTGCGGCAGGGTCGGATCGAGTGAGAGCCCGAGCTCCAGGTCTTCGGCCTCCGCGGCCTTTTCCAGGAGCAGCTCCCGCTCCTCTTGCGAGAGAGGACGCTCCGGCCAGCTGATTCGATGAAGCGCGGCGGGCGAGAGCCGCGGACCTCCACCCTTATTTTCTTCCCCGTCCCAGAGGGCGGCCAGGAGAGCCGCGGAGCTTTCGACGAGTCGCGGGCCGTGAGATGGGCCTCCAAGCGCCGCGATACTGCTGGCATCGAGCTTGCTGTGGGCGTGGTAGGCCTGGGCCAGGGCGTAGCCTGCGTAATCTCCGCAATGGGATGCTACCAGGGTGAAAGGCGCCGGGCTGTCGCGCTTGATCTGGAGTCCAAGACGCCCGCTGAGTTCACTGGCAGTGGCGAGGATGGCCGCATCTCCAATCCGGATGCCCTGGAGGGGATATTCCGCCGGCCAGGAGATGAGGGAATTGAAGATCCACTCGAGGGGGAAGAGCAGGTCCGGCATGAGGTTGAAATCAACCTCGGGGAGCTTGAAAGAGGCTGTCAGGGAGGTGAGCCGGATTTCGGCGCGTACGGGGATCGCTTCGTAAGCTTGGGCGATGGCCTGGTGCAGGCGGTTGGCTATCGAGTCGGCCAGGCCGGCCTGCTTCCATTTGTCGGCGCGCTCCTCTGAGCCGGCGTTGAGATCTCCCAGGGCGCCTTGCAGGAAGAAGCCGAAGCCGAAATCAGCATCGAGCTTTCGGGCCAGGAGACCGGGGTAGTCCGGAGACACCAGTCCATCGTCGGGATCGAGGATGGGGTGTCCGGCGAAGTTAACCACCAGCGCCAACGGTTTTTCATCGCGGTCGGTG
Source organism: uncultured bacterium (assembly GCA_913042995.1). GTDB lineage: Bacteria > Planctomycetota > UBA8108 > UBA8108 > UBA8108 > UBA8108. Next base: position 7,584 of record CAJWMA010000037.1, read on the forward strand.
ATTTTGATGAGAGCGAGCTCGGGATCGATCGTTTTGCCGAAACGCCGGTTGTGGCTGGCGTCGGTGACGAAGGTCCGCCCGCAGCCGAGCCTGGCCTCTCGCAGTGAATTGTTGGCTCTTGTGATGGAGTCGGCAATCCTGCCGGCGAGATGGTCGGCCCATTCCGGGTCGAATTTTCCAAGCATATAGAATTCGAAGAGGGCATTGTCTATGTAGCCGCCGACGCTGGTGTGGGTGTGGGTTGCCGAGAGCATCACCGCGTCAAAATCGGCATCCCGCGCGGCCAGTTTCTCGACCACCGCCTCTCTCAGGCTCCGGTGCATGATGAGAAGGTCACAGGAGACGAGCGCCAGTCGGGCGGCGCCGTTGTCGAGGACCAGCGCTCGAGCGTAAACAGGGTGCCGTATTCCGCGCGCCCTGGGGGGAGATGGCCCATAGGTCGCCATCTGAACCGGGCCGCTCCAGCCTCCTGCCAGGTCCACCCGCGCGGTTCCGGCCCGCAGGGGGCCGGTGGCAGTATCGCGGCGTCCCCCGAGCAGGGGATAGTCCAGGAGGAAGTTTTTTTCCAGGTCCGCTTTGCGGGCATTGTTATCGAGGAGAGATGGATCATCTATGAAATCCTGGAAGAGCTCCGGGCGGAAGAGCTCCAGGTACCTGTGGACATTTGGCCAGGCGGGCGGCACATGGCGGTACATCAGGGTCTCGCGGGTCAGGGCTTCCCGATCGCGTTCTCCCTGGAAAAGCATACGCCAGGCTCCGACCATCATCCCGGTCCGGTCAGCTCCGGCCATGCAGTGGACAAGGATGGCGGCTCCCTCCTTTCGCGCCTTGTGGGTGATTCTGATCAGCTCGAGCACCTGGGCCGGCTTAGGGGGACGGCTGGCGGACATCTGGAGACTGACGACCTCGCCGCCGATGGATCTCATGAAGTCAGCGTTTTTCCGGTCGATGGTGCCTCGGAGGTTGACCACGTATTTCAGGCCGACTCGCCCGGCGAGGAACTCCAGCAGACCCCGGCTCGGATTGGCGGAGCGGTAGAGCAGGCCGGGCTCGACCTCGCCGAGATTTTCCAGGGTAAAACGCAGGCGTTCGAGACCGGAGAGACTTCGCGGCGGTTCGGCAGTGAGCTGCCCGCGGCCCGGGGGAAGCCGGACGAGGGCGTTACAGGATGCCAGGCTGACGGCGAGCAGCGCCGCCGTCAGCCCGTGAGCGATGCGGGCTGCCAGTATTCGTTTTCGCGAGCGGGGCTTCTGCCGCCGGTTTGCTTTTATCATCGTGGTTCGGGGTTCTTGCGCTCGGGGGGCGGTCGAGCATACGATCTTGTTCTTCACGGCGTCTCGATTGTTAACAGCGATCGTAACTCGCGGGCCGATCACCGGTTCGAACCAAAGACAGAATAAAGGAAAGCTCATGAAATTAGTATTGAAGGCAATTCGCGCCATGACGCGCGGAATTCCTGTTTTGCTGGCCTGTTTTTTCTCCATTCCCTGCGCCGCGGATGAGGGGATGTGGCTGTTCAGCCAGCTTCCTCTGGAGCGGCTCGAGAAGACCTATGGCTTCAAACCGGACGCGCAGTGGGCGCGTCACGTGATGCGCTCCTCCACCCGGATCTCAACCGGCGGCTCGGGCTCGGTTGTTTCTCCAGACGGCCTGGTGATGACCAATCACCATGTCGTCGAGGACATCCTGCAGAAGCTGAGCACGGCTGAGAAAAATTACCTCGAGGATGGGTTCTTCGCCAGGAGCCGCGCGCAGGAGCTCAAATGTCCCGATACCGAGATCAACATTCTCTGGGAAATCGAGGATGTGACAGCCCGCGTGAAAAAGGCCGGCAGTGACGCCTCGGATCCCGGCGCCGCCGAGCAGGCCCGACGGGCGGAGCGCTCCTCCATCGAGAAAGAGTCGAAAGAAAAAACGGGCCTCCACAGCGAGGTGGTCATGCTCTATCGCGGCGGTCAGTACCATCTCTACCGCTACAAGCGCTACGACGATGTCCGTCTCGTTATGGCCCCGGAGGTGGCGATCGCCTTCTTCGGCGGCGACGGAGACAATTTTGAGTTTCCGCGCTATTGTCTCGATGTTTCCTTTCTTCGTCTCTACGAGGATGGAAAGCCGGCGAAGGTGACCGACTGGCTGCGCTGGAGCTCGCGCGGCACCCGGTCCGGTGAGCTGGTCATGGTCTCGGGGCACCCCGGCAGCACCCAGCGCCTCAACACTGTCGACCATCTCAGATTTTTAAGAGATGTCGCTTATCCCTCCTATCTCGAGCTGCTCTATCGCAGGGAGATCGCGCTGCAGCAGTTCGCCCTCAAGGGGCCTGAGTTCAAGCGCATCGCCCGGGGGGATCTCTTCGGGATTGAGAACAGCCGCAAGGCTATCCGAGGAACCCTCGGCGGGCTGTTGAGCCCGGCCACCTTCGATTCGAAGCTGAGCCAGGAGAGAAAGCTGCAGGCCGCCGTGGCGGCTGACGCTGGCCTTGGCGCCAGCCTGGATGATTGGGAGAGAATCAGGCACTCGATGGACGCCTCTCGAAAGTTCAGGGAGGAGTTCATTTTTCTTGAGGGCGCCCGGGCTTTCTGGTCGACGCTCTATCGAAACGCGAGGACCATCCTGCGGCTGGTGGAGGAGCAGGCGAAACCTTCGAGTGAGCGCCTGCCCGAGTACAGGGACACGGCTCTTCCTTCTGTCAGGATGAGATTAGAATCTCCGGCGCCGATTTATCCCGCCTTAGAGAAGGCCAAGCTCACCGACTCCCTGACTCACTTCGTCAAGGTTTTCGGCGCCGAGCATCCCTATGTGAAGCTGGTGCTGGCCGGACGTTCGCCGGCTGAGAGGGCCCATGAGCTTGTTTCGGGAACCACCCTGGGTGACGCGGCGGCGCGGAAGAAACTGCTGGCCGGGGGACAGGCCGCGCTTGATCAGCTCGATGATCCGATGATCGATCTTGCCCGGAGTGTTGATTCCTACGCCAGGGCCAGCCGGCGTAAATACGAAGATCTCGTCACCAGTGTTCGCAATGAGGCCTACGGCCGCATCTCGACCGCCACCTTCGCCGTCACGGGAACCGGTGTCTATCCCGATGCGACCTTTACCCTGAGGCTCGCCGCCGGCGTGGTCAAGGGCTGGAAGGAAGGCGGCCGCGACATTCCTGATCACACGAAACTGGGAGGAGCCTGGAAGCTTGCCTCCGAGCGCGCAGGGGAGGATGCCTACACGCTGCCGAAGAGCTGGAGTGAGGCGAGGGACAAGATTGGAGCTGACGTTCCTTTCAACTTTGTTTCGACCCCGGACATCATCGGAGGTAATTCAGGCAGTCCTGTCATCAACCGCAAGGCGGAGGTGGTGGGCCTGATCTTTGACGGTAATATCCACAGCCTGGTCCTGGACGTCGTCTATACAGAGGAGCAGGCGCGGGCGGTCTCCGTGAATGCCGAGGCTATCATCGAGGCTCTCAGCAAGATCTACGGAATGGATGTGCTGGTTAAGGAGATCATCGGAACCCGGAAGTGAGTCGCTGAAGTCGTCAAGGGGGCTGGTTCACCCGGCGGCGCTCTGGACAAGAGCCGGCAGCATGCCGGTGGCCTTCTGGAGGGTCTCCTGGTATTCCGCCTCCGGGGATGAGTCCGATACGATCCCTCCGCCAACGGGCATCTGGAGCCAGCCGCGTCCAATGGTCACTGTCCGGATCAGGATGCTGCTCTGCATGCCGCCGCCGAAGCCAAGCCAGGCGAGGCTGCCGCAATAGGGGCCGCGCGCCGTAGGCTCGAGCTCCGCTATGATCTCCATCGCCCGCACCTTCGGAGCTCCCGTGATGGAACCTCCGGGGAAGCTGGCGCGGAGCAGGTCGATGGAGTCCTTGTCTTCCCGCAGCCTCCCGCGGATCTCGGAGACGAGGTGGTAAACGGTGGGATGGCGTTCAATCTCGAAGAGAGCTGGAACCTCGACAGTATGGGGCCGGCACACCCGCGAGATGTCGTTACGCAGCAGGTCGACGATCATGACGTTCTCGGCCTGATCCTTCTCGCTCTGGCCGAGGTTGCGCCTGCGGCTGAGATCTTCTTCGGGAGTGTAGCCGCGAGAGCAGGTTCCCTTGATCGGGCGGGTGATTACCCGGTCTCCTTCTACGCTGAGGAATTGCTCAGGTGAGGAGCTTGCAACCACATAGTCGCCGAGGTCGAAGTAGCCGGCGTAGGGGGCGGGGTTTGATTTCCGCAGGGCGAGGTAGAAGCGTTCGGGAGACGCTGACGCCGGGTAGGCCAGACGCTGCGACAGGTTCACCTGGAAGATGTCGCCAGCGCGTATGTATTCGATCGACCGTGCCACGGCTTCGATGTAGGCCTCCCGCGAGAAATTGCTGAGCAGGCCGGGGAATTCGGGTACGTTCCAGGACTCAGAGAGCTGCTCGCGTGTGAGCTCGGGCGGGGTCTGCGCTTCGGGTCTCTCTGGAATCCGCTGGTCTTCGCCAAGCAGTCTCTTGAGAGCTTCGATCTGTCTCGCGGCCCGCTCCCTTCGGCCCGGGCCGGCCTCGGGGAAACCATGGGAGATGATATGGCAGGATTTCTCGAGATGGTCCCAGGCGAGAACCCAGTCGTAGAGGCCGATCACCAGGTCGGGCATAGCGAATTCGTCATGCCGGGGACGGCTGATCTTCTCGATGGAGTGGGCCAGTCCATATCCCAGGAGCCCCGCCGCGCCTCCCTGGAAGGGGGGCAGGTTCGGCAGAGAAGGAGTCGCCCAGCCTTTCAGGCGCCGCCGTAAAACTTCGAAAGGATCGGTCTCTTCGACGCCTGTTTTTTTGTACGAGGGGCTGTCCAATTCGCCTTCAGCCGCGAGGAGCTCGGTGGAGTCCCCGGTTGTTTTCAATACCTCGAAGGGTCGCGCCGTGATGTAGGAATAGCGTCCCTGCGTGTTATTCTCGGCCGCGCTGTCGAGGAACAGGATGTAGGGCAGCCCGGCGAGGCGTTCGAAGGCTTCCTGCGGAGAGAGCGCTCCCGCCAGCTTCTCAACCAGCGGGGTGTTCGTTTTTTCAGAAGCTGTCGCGGTCATTGCTCCGGGCGCTCCTTTCTCCTGTCGAGATGGCTTTCCTCCTCGCGGGTCAGGAAGCCCCAGCGAAGGGCCTCATCCTGGACGTAGTTCTTGTTGAGGGTCAGCGCCGTGATGGCCTTGGCCATCTCGTAGCCGAGGTAGAACGCGTGGGAGGGGTCCTCCACGCCGAGCTGGTCGAAGATTTTAAAGGGATCTTTTCCACGCAAGAGCCCCTCGGAAGATGCCACGTGGAGCTCTCCATCTTCGGCGAACAGCCTGAAGTTACGGTCGCGGAGGCCCGCGGCGAGCTCTTCGATTTCCTTGAGTCCATGCTTCAGGATGCTCGGGTCGCGCAGCAGGTGCAGGCCTGGCTCCCGGTGCTTGGGCAGGGTTCCGTTGGCGCAGGCGTAGTGGACGAGCTTCCTCGCAAGGTCGCATTCGCGGACGCTCGTGGCGGCCCAGTGAATGACCGCGGTCGTCAGCACGCTGCGGATGCCCAGCTCCTGGCAGAAGCCGAGCAGGACAAGGTTGATTGGCGCCGAGTCGGCATCGGTGAGCTCGGTGAGATTGCCGATGCCCATCATGATCTCCGCGTCCGGGTAGCGCTCGCGTATCTCGAGGTAGCGGCCGAGAGACCGGGCGAAGCCGAAGCCGATCGGCTCGATGACAGGGTCGATGCGGTAGGGGACTCCCCAGGAATCGAGCCGGGCGACGTTTTCGTCGATTCCGCCGAGAGTCTCCGTCTGGTCGGGGATGAGCACCACCTCGCAGCCAAGCGTTCGGGCGACCTCTATATTCGATGAATTCACGCTGAGGACCAGCTCGGCGCCTGCGTCGACCGCGGGCACGATCTCGAGCGGGTTGAGGCTGTCGATCGATACGCGGAAGCCCCTGCCCCGAAGCTCCTCGACGAGCTCGCCGATGCCTTCGAAGGGGCCGTCCGGGTCGCAGCCAAGGTCGATGACATCGGCGCCCTCTGTCCTGTAGCCCTCGGCGATGGCGAGAACCTCTTCGGCTTCGAGTTGTGGCACGTGATTGATCTCAGCGATGATCTCGATATCGTGTTCTCCGTAGTCCTCATCGAGAGCGCGCTGGCCAAGGTATTCCGGCAGGTTTCTGAGATCTCGCGGTCCGCGCTCGGCTTTCACACCGGTCGCCTCCTCGATCACCTCGAGCTCACCCCGGCAATAGCCCGGGAGGATCAGGGAGTCGATCTCTTCGTCTAGCTCGAGCTTGCGAGCGACCCAGTCGGTCGTCAGCAGCGCCGCCACGTCGATGTTGAGCTCGATGACCTCCGCCTTGAAGTCGAGCTCCGCTTCCAGGCGCTCGAGGAGTCGGCGCAGGGCTGGCGCCGCGAGCTTGCCGGTGACGAATCCTCTGGTCCTGGAATCGGCCATTTCAGCCTCTCAGCGTATCCATTTCTTCGGGAAGCCCTCGAGGGCGCTGTCCTCACCGGGAGTCCAGGTGGAGAGCTCCTCGATCTCGCGGGCGAGGCTGAAGTCCTTGTCCGTGATGCCGCCGGCGCTGTGGGTCTGCAGCCTGACGACGACCCTGGCCCAGCCGACCTCGAGGTCCGGGTGATGGAAGCCGGCCTCGGCCCTGTAGCCAATGGCGTTGACGAGCATCAGGGTGTGGGGCCAGCCGGGGGTCTTGAAGCTTCTCCTGAGCCATCCATCGCGGAGCTCCCAGCCCGGCAGCTCGCTGAGTTTCCCGAGGATCTCTTCCTCGCTGTAGACCTTTTCGTCGCTCACGCTCTTGGCTCCTGATTTAGAGACCCGTCCTTGCCGGTGTTTATTTCTTTTCCGGCGAATACCAACAATTAACAGAATCCAGCCTCGAAGTCGTTCGAAAAGATGCGGCGGAGGCCGCGCTGGCTCAGCTGACGGCTCCGCCGTTGATATTGACAACCTGTCCGGTAATAAAGCTCGCGGCATCGGAGACCAGGAACAGCGCCGTGGCTGCAATGTCCTCGGGGGTTCCCCAGCGTTCGAGGGGCACCTCTCTCAGCACCCTCTCCTGCCATTCAGCCGGCGCGTCCTCTCCCCAGGCGGTTCGGATCCAGCCAGGCGCCAGGCAGTTGACCCGTACCCCTGGGGCGAGGCTGAGGGCCAGGCTCTTCGTAAAGGCCATCACGGCGCCCTTGACGGCTCCGAAGAGTTCTCCGCTCTCACCTTCCATGCCAACGGCCGCCTGGTCCCAGCCCATGTTGAGGATGACCCCCCCGCGGTTCTTCATCGCCTCGCCGGCCTTGCGTGCCAGCAGGATGCTGGCGCGCAGGTCGACCGCGATGAGAGCATCGAGTTTCTCTTCGTAGGTGAGCTCGGCTCCGGTTCCAGTCAGGATGTCTACGCCGGCGTTGTTGATCCAGATGTCGATGTTTCCCAGGGCTTCGGCCGCCTCTTCGAAAAATGCCGCGGCTCCTTCCCGGGTTCCCAGGTCAGCCCGGAGAAATTCACACCGCCCTCCCCGTGAGATGATCTCATCCCTGAGCGTCTCGCCCGCGGTGACCGAGCGGTTGGAGTGAACGACGAGCTCAGCCCCGGCGGAGGCCAGCTCGAGAGCTATGGCCCTGCCGATTCCCGAGGAAGACCCCGTGATGACGGCGCGGCGGCCCTTGAGAGCGAGGGCGTCCAGCGGCTTTTTAATGTCGCTCATGGTTCTTCCCTTCCTGCGGTGAGGCGCCCGGCCCGGATCAGCTCTCGTTGCAGATCTCGATCCTGGCGTTCTGGCCCGGAGATTCAAAAACCTCTACACGCAGAACGCGGGGAAGCTGCCCAAGCTTCGCCTGGAGCTTTTCACTGAGCTGCTCCGAAACCCAGCGGGCAAGCAATTCAGCCGTGGTGTTCTCGATCGGCAGCAGGACACAGTCGTCCCGGGGGATGATCCACTCCTTTTCTTCAGAGGTGATCCTCACGCTCTCATCTGTCACCTCGACACCCAGGGTGTCGCTGTTGAGCGGAATGAGCATCCTGTGATCGAGGCTGTCGGTGATGCCCTGCAGGATCTGTTTGAACTCGATGAAGTCAAAGACGAGATGGTCCGACTTGAGATCATCTTCGATCTCGGCCGCCACCTGGTAGTTGTGTCCATGCAGCCGCTCGCAGAGATTGTTGCCGAAGACGATGAAGTGAGCGGCGCAGAAGCCGAGATAATCTTTTGATACGCGAACGGTGTATTTCTGCATGTTTCGTACGGCTTGGCTGTTCCAGGTCAGGTCTCCCCAGTCCCGCTGCCGGGGACGGATGGGGGAAGGCCGATTATGCCAGCCCGAAGACCGAGAAACAAGCAGGCCGCCACCAGATCTGCGCTGGTCCCCGGGTTGCGGCGATTGCCGTCCTCTCTCAGCCATCCGTCGAGCTCTTCGAGGAGACGTTCGGAGCCTTCCTTCGGCCAGTCGCTGCCAAGTACCCGCTTCGCCCTGGCGGCAGCCTCCTTTGCCGTTTCGTCGCCGCATTTGCGGGCGATGAGGCTGTCGGGATAGGCCGCCATAAATCGAAGGTGAAGGTGGACGATGGCCGTTTCGAGGTCGAGCTCTAATTCGAGAGCCTCGAGGAGCCAGCCAAGGCCCTCTTCGAAGATCTGCTCGAAGCCGTTGACGTACTGGCGCGCGACAAGGTCGCGTTCCGCGGCCAGCTCCATGGCGGCGATGAGGCTCGGGGGAGGAGGCGAGTTTACATCCGCCTCTTCGACGTTACCAAGGCCGCCGGGCGAGGCGAGCCGGATGGCTTCGTAGACTTTTCGGCAGTCTTCGCTGTCAAGTTTTTCAAGGACGGTTCGGAGGCCGTCGCGCGGCGCGGCCCCGGCGGGAATACTGGCAAGAGGAGCAAGGAGCAGGATGATGCCGAGGTTGACGTTCTGGTCGGTGACCTTGCGGCTTTCCTTTACGGCATCGAGGATGGTGTCGCCCAGGGAGTTTTCCCGCGCGTGGTCCAGGGGGCCCGAGATGGCTCCGGCGGCATCGAGGAAGTGGCGAAGCGTGGTGCCTTCAAATTCTTTACCGGGCTGGACGTTTCCCGCCTTCGGCGCTCTCGCCTCGAGGAGGCAGGCGATCATGGCCAGGTCGCCGATGGAGACTTCACGATCTGGGCCGGTCACGATTGCAGGACTCCGATGGTTTCCGATTCCGGGGCGGCGGCTCGCTCTGTAGCGTAGTCAAGAACAGCGAGAGCCATGTCTTTCCCGCTGACTTCGCTGATGGCTCGCCAGCCCGGTATCGCGTTGACCTCCAGGATGCGAGGGGCTCCATCTGGCCCCTCGAGAATATCTACCCCGGCGATCTCGGCGCCGACGGCCCGGGCGGCCCTGAGGGCCAGCTCCTCGATGTCGTCCCCGGGAACGAAGCTTTCGGCGGAGCTTCCCTGGGAGATGTTTGTCAGCCACTGTCCGGGGGGTGCCTTGCGTTTCATCGAGGCCAGGACCTCGTTGCCCATCACGAAGAGCCGCAGGTCGGTTCCTCCATGATCGATGTATTCCTGCAGATAGAAGATTCCTTGTTGAGAGGCGATCTCCCGGATCGCGCTCCCGGCCTCGGCGAGGCTGCCCGGGCGGATGATGCCGCGCCCCTCCGCGCCAAAGAGTGGTTTCACCAGCGCCTGTTCCTCTAATTCGCCGAAGGCCTCCAGGGCCTGGTCCGGATCTTCGCAGACAATGGTGCGTGGAACCGGGAGCCCAGCCTCGTGAAGCCGGCAGAGGCAGAGATATTTGTCGACCGCGGCCTCGACGGCTTTCGGCGGGTTGATCACGGTTACGCCGGCTGCTCGCAGGGTCTGCAGGGCGTCCATTCGATAGACGACCTGCTCGAGGCTGCCCCCGGGGACGCTTCTGACCAGCAGGACATCGAGCTCTGTCAACTCGAGGTCAGCGCAGCGAACCGACTGGGTAGAGCCGGGCTGCGCTGGGCATTCGGCCCGGAGCTTCTCCGGATCGGCTATTTCCAGGTCGAGGTTTCTGAGCTTCGCGGCGCGCCGCAGGTCGGCGACATGCCACAGATTGGGGCCGCAGAGAACGGCGATTCGCGGGGCAGTCATCCCAGGAAGGACCTCCTCACCAGCTCCGGCTCGATGCTTCCGAAGGTGAACTCACTGCCGGTGTCGACGCTGCGAAAGGTCACCTCGGCCGGGCTGAAGAGTCCCGGGTCGATCCTGTAGAAGTCGCGGTCATAGCGCTCAAAGATCTCGCTGAAGAGGGCGCCGTGGTCGCCGGAGGCGCAGGAGGGGGTCTTCGCTCCCAGCTCGGCGATGGACTCGTCATCTCCGGTCACCTCGAGCTCAACCCTGGCGCCGTAGAGCACAGCGTCGTTGGTGCGGCCGATGGCGGCAAGATCATCGTCCGCCGTCGGCGGGATGGGGGCGCTGCCTTTTCCGGAGAGGACTCGAGCGAGGTCAAAGCCGAGCTCGTGCAATTTGTGAAGGGCTGTCTCGACGCTGCGCGCCACGACCTGCACTCCGCCGGCGTCGCTCGCCGTGGGGGCGGCGGCTAAGGTGATGTTGTTCGGTTTGACACCCGTCTTCAAGGAGATGAAGTCGAACACCTCTTCTGTGGGCCGTTGCCGGGTCTCGAGCGCTCCAACGACTCGCGCGGCCTTCTCGACATGCCCGATGTCCTTGAAGAGCTCCTCACCGCCGTAGGCCGCGCGCATCGGGCCCGAGCCCATGGCGAAGAAGTCGCCGACGGAGAGCTGCCAGCCGGCGTATTGCGACGCCATGCAGGCGGCGACCGGTTGGCTGGTTTTCACGAAGACCTGGTCGAAGGGCAGCTCCGGGTCTTCTCCCGGGCCGATGGAAACCTCTGCGAGATCACAGAGAGTGAGCCGTGAGAGGAAGAGCCCGGCTTCGTAGCCGCCATCTCCTGTGATTCCACAGTCGATGACGCGTCCGCCGCCCGCGGCTTCAGAACATCTGCTTCTGAGAGTTTCGTCGCCAGCGAGCCGCGCTTCGACGAAACTCCAGGCGCGCTCGTTCAAATATGCATCAGACATGGAGACCCTCCGTGATCGATACAGCATTGTGCCAGAGTCGGCGACGGGGTCAAACGATCTAGACGGCCGCGGTTCGCACTTCTTGAGATATTCCACCGCCTCTTGCTATCATGTCTTGCAGGGAAACCGGTCGATACAACCTCAGGAAGAGCACGCCATGTCACCTTTTCTTATTCTCCTGGTTGGCGTTTTATTTATCGTAGCGGCCATCATCTGGCTCAAGCTGCACCCTTTCTTCGCCCTCGTTCTTGCGGCTGTGCTGGTGGGTGTGCTTCCCTCCAACGCCGTTGAGGCGGCTCCCGGCGTTTCCGCCTGGGAGCAGGCCCTGAGGTCTTTCGAGAACTCCGCCGCCGGGTTGGGGCTGATGGCCGGCAAGATCGGCATCGTGATCGCGCTGGCGGCGGTCATCGGGCAATGCCTGATGGAGAGCGGGGCGGCTGACCGGATAACCCAGACCCTGCTCAATATTTTTGGAGAAAAACGAGCGAGCTGGGCCCTGCTGTTGAGCGGCTATTGCCTCTCCATACCGGTTTTCTTCGACACGGTGTTTTTTCTCCTCGTGCCCCTGGCCCGGGCGATGTTCCTGAGGACCGGGCAGAATTACATGAGCTACGTCATGGCGATCTGCGCCGGCGGTGTCATCACCCACGGCATCGTGCCGCCGACTCCGGGGCCCCTGCTGATGGCCGAGACGCTGGAGATTGACCTGGGGCAGGCGATTCTCGGAGGCTTCCTCATCGGCCTCCCGGTCGCCATTTTTGGTGGCCTGGTGCTGCCGAAGCTGTTCGTCTCCCGCGGGCTGGACCTTCCCATGCGAGACACTCCGGGGGTGCCCTCAGCTGGAGACGAGGAGATCGCCACAGGCAAGGCGGAGGCCGATGGTGTTTCACAGGGTAATGCGCCCGGCTTTTTTATCTCGATTCTTCCTGTCGCCTTGCCGGTGCTCCTGATTACCGCTCACAGTGTCTGGAAGGCGCTTGGTAATGAGAGTGATGTACTCGCTCTCCTTGGCAACAAGAACCTCGCCATGTTCATCGCCACGGGTGTGGCCATGTGGCTGCTGGCGAGGTCAAAGGGCTATACCCTGAAGCAGCTAACCGGGGCGATCGAGCCGGCTCTCAGGGAGGCTGGGGTCATTATCCTGATCACCGCCGCCGGTGGCGCCTTCGGCGGCATGCTGAAGGCTACGGGTATCGGCGACACCATCTCGGGCATGGTCACGGGCTATGTCGATGGTGGCGAGGCGACCGGGGGGCTGGGCATCCTGCTGATCTTTATTGCCTGGGGATCTGCGGCTGTCATGAAGGTCGCGCAGGGATCCGGCACTGTGGCCGTGATCACCGCGGCGGGCATCATGGCCGGCGTTCTCGCCGGACTTGACGAGGCGGAAGTCGTTCTGCCTTACCACAAGATCTACATTTTCGCGGCGATCTCTTTTGGCGCCAAGGTGATCTCCTGGATGAATGACAGTGGCTATTGGGTGGTCTGCAAGATGAGCGGCTTCACCGAGAAGGAGACGCTCAAGACCTGGACCGCCCAGCTCGCGGCGATGGGGATTTTCGGTCTCATCGAGGTGCTGGTTCTCATTCACCTGTTTCCCCTGAAATAAAGCGGTATCGATAAGGTATTAACTTTCCGTCAATACGGTGTAAAATCGCGGTTTCGCCTTCTAACCGGAACGACACAGGAAGACGCTCATGCCACCTGAACTTTACAAGACAGTGCTCCTCTGCGGCGCTCCCGGCGCCGGCAAGGGAACCCAGGGTAAGATTCTCGGCTCGATTCCGGGTTTCTT
>CAJWMA010000038.1 GCA_913042995.1 uncultured bacterium
CTGATTTCCGCCAGTGATTTCCAGGCGATTCTCCCCGCCCTCATCTTCATCGCGACGGGTACGCTCCTGTTGATGCTCGACTGCTTCAGCCGCGGACTCTCACATACGGATAAAACGGAAAAAGACCGCTCCTCGCTGAGCACTGCGATCAACTTCCTCGGCCTGCTGGGAACCGTGGTCGCCGGCGCCTTCGCCTGCGCCTCGATGGAGCAGGCGGACCCCTCCTTCGCCTTCCAGAACTACATCCGGGTCGACTCCTTCTCGAGCGCCGTCAGCCTCATCATCATTCTCGGCACCTTCTTCTCCCTGCTGGCCGCCATCGATTACCTCAGACGCTTCGATGCCGAGCATGGGGAGTTCCACTGCCTGGTGCATTACGCCGCCGCCTCGATGCTCCTCTTCGTACAAGCCAACAATCTCATCATGCTCTTCCTGGCCGTGGAGACCCTGTCGATGGCGGCCTACCTGCTGACAAGCTACCTGAGAGATTCCCGCCGAAGCGTGGAGGGAGGCCTGAAGTACTTTATCCTCGGCTCGTTCTCGAGCGGCTTCCTGCTCTTCGGACTCACCCTCGTCTTCGGGGCGACGGGAGAGCTCGAGCTCCAGGAGATCGCAAAGAGCATCGCCGGGGGAGAAGCCGACCGCTCTCTCCTGCTGGCCGGAATGGCCCTGGTCGTTGTCGGTATGGGCTTCAAGGTCGGAGCCTTCCCCTTCCACAGCTGGCTTCCGGACGCCTACGAGGCCGCCCCTTCGGTCGCGACCGGGTTCATGTCAGTGACCGTGAAGAGCGCGGCGATCGCGGTGCTGCTGAGGTTCCTGCTGCTGGCCGCGGAGCCCGCGGGCGAAGCCGGGACAGCCTCGGTCACAGAGATTCTCAGCACCGTGTTGAGCCTGCTGGCGATCGCGACCATGCTCTTCGGCAACCTCGTCGCTCTCATGCAGAACAGCGTCAAGAGAATGCTCGCCTATTCCGCCATCGGCCACACCGGCTACCTCCTGGTGGGAATCGTAGCGGCGCTCGGGCCTGGAGGCGAGCTCGCTCCCGATGCGGTGATCTTCTACCTCCTGCCCTACACGCTCATGTCGATTGCCGTCTTTACCCTGCTGGGATATATGGGACGGGACGGAAAGGACCGGGAGCTTTTCGAGGACTACAGGGGGCTCTCTGCCAGCCGCCCCGCCCTGGCCCTCTGCCTCCTGGTTGTCCTGGTCTCCTTTGCCGGGATTCCCCCGACCGCGGGTTTCTGGGCCAAGCTGTACATCTTCCGCGCCGCGATTGCCGGCGGGCATACCTGGCTCGCGCTCACAGGCATCCTGGCCTCGATCGTTTCGCTGTACTTCTACCTGAGGCTCGTGGTGAATATTTACATGCGCCCGGCGGAAGAAGAGTTCGACGCGGACCCCGACTCCAGCCTCGCCAGCGGACTGGTGATCGCCGCCGCGGCCGCGGTCCTTGTCATCCTGGGCCTCTTCCCCGACCTCGAGTTCGGATCACTCATCAAGGCGCTTGGGAAATAGAACGGGACGGATCGCCCTGCTCTCAGAGGATCCCGAGAACCCGGTCCCAGTCTCCGAGGGCATCGAGGGCCTGCGCAGGTGAACCGACCGTATCCGCCTCGAGAGAGCTGAGCGCCTTGACCACGACCGAGATGGCCTTCCAATAGTCGAGGTCTTCATCCAGGGCGGCCGTGAAGGCCGCATCGGTGTCCGTAATCCAGCCCGCCGCGGAACCCCCTGGATCCCTGGTCTCAGCGGAGGCCTGGCCGCTCAGGTGATCGCGGAAACCGAGAATGACATTGACTGCCTCGCTGGCCTTGTCGAGAGCTGCCTCGCCGAAATCGAGATTGTCACGATAATGTTCCGAGAGCAGGGCCACACGAACCACCCTCCCCCGGATTCCCGACTCCAGCAGCTCCCTCACGGGCACGATATTACCATTGGACTTGCTCATGGCCTGCCCCTCAACGCTGACGGATCCGCTGTGGAGCCAGTAGTGGGCCAGCGGCTCGCGTTCGTCGCCTTCCCCCGCGAGAACGGCGGCCTGGGCCATCTCGAACTCATGATGGGGATTGAGGTTGTCATCCGCCCCGGTGTGAATGTCGAAGTGCTCCCCGAGGTATTTCCTGCTCATCGCCACGCACTCGACATGCCAGCCCGGAAAGCCGCTGCCCCAGGGACTCTCCCAGCGCATCTGGTGCAGCTCATCGGTGCGCCAGAGATCGATGTCGAGAGGGTTCCGCTTCTGAGCTCCCTCGGTGGTCTTCGAGCCATCCTGGAGCTCGGCGAGCTCCGCGGGGGTGCTGCCGCAGAGGCAGCCCAACTTCTCGTAGCGGGTGATGTCCAGGTAGAGATTTCCACCCTCGACGTAGGTGGCGCCCGCCTCCTCGAGCAGGCGAATCGTTTCAATCATCTCTTCGACATGTTCGCGGGCCTTGGGGTACTCGTGCGCTCCGCGAATTCCAAGCGCCCGGCGATCGGCATGAAAGAGCCTCATCTCATTTTCCGCCAGCTCCCAGGCGTAGCCGCCAGCCCGCCCGGCGGCGATCTCTACGACATCTTCCTCAAACTCGTTGAGGTGGCCGACATCCGTCAGGTTCATCACCTGCAGAACCTCGTAGCCGGAGCGCTCGAGGTGGCGGCGCAAAACATCAGCCAGCAGGTAGGAGCGGAACTTGCCGATGTGAATCGGCTGGTTGACGGTCGGACCGCAGTGGTACATGCGTACCTTCCTGGGTTCCAGCGAGAGGAAATCTTCCAGGGCTCCGCCGAGAGAATTCTTCAACTTCAACGTCATGAGGACACCTCGATTCGCCTGTGTTTCTTCTTACCCGCCCGGAGCATGATACAGCCATCAACGAGGTCGGAGGAAGTCAGCACCCTGTCTTCTTCAACTTTTTCATCATTGACGTAGAGCCCCCCCTGTCGCGCCAGCCGCCTTGCGGCTCCCTTGGAATCACAGAGCCCGCAATCGTTGAATAGCTGGACTACGGGGACCCCCGCCTCGAGGTCTGCGGCCGCCACTTCGTAGGTCGGAACCGAGTCTCCTCCCCCGCCCTTGTTGGAGAAGAGGGCCTTGGCGGCCTCCGCCGCCTGCTCCGCGGCCTCCCGGCCATGGTTCAGGGCAGTCGCCTCGAGAGCCAGGGTCTGCTTGGCCTGGCGGATGTCCGCCCCCTCGAGAGCCTCCAGGGCCGCGACCTCCTCCACGGGAAGAAGCGTAAAAAGCCTCAGGAATCGACCGACATCGCGGTCGTCCGTATTGATCCAGAACTGGTAATAGTCGTAGGGGCTGGTGCGCTCGGCATCGAGCCAGACCGCGCCGGCCTCGGTCTTTCCCATCTTCGCGCCGCTGGCCGTAGTGATGAGAGGAAAGGTAATCCCGTAGGCCTGGTTCCCATCAACCCGCCGGATAAGGTCGATACCGGCAACGATATTTCCCCATTGGTCGCTGCCGCCCATCTGTACCTGGCAGCCATGACGCTGGTTCAGCACGAGGAAATCGTAGGCCTGGAGAATGCTGTAGTTGAACTCGAGAAAGGACAGTCCGCTCTCGGAATCGATCCTCAGCTTGACGCTCTCGGCGCTCAGCATCCGGTTGACGCTGAAATGGCGCCCGATATCCCGAAGAAAATCGACATAGTTGAGCTCGAGGAGCCAGTCGGCGTTGTCCACCGCGAAACCGGCGCTGCCGCCGGCCTGCTCGTCTCCGGGCTCGCGCAATTCCAGGAAGCGGGAGAGCTGGTTACGGATTCCGAGCAGATTCTCATCGACGCTGTCCTCGCCGAGCATCTTCCGCAGCTCGGTCTTGCCGCTTGGATCGCCGACCCGGCCGGTCCCTCCGCCCACCAGCGCGATGGGACGATGCCCGGCACGCTGCAGGTGTACGAGCGCCATGATGGGAACAAGGCTCCCGACATGCAGACTGCTAGATGATGGATCGAAGCCGATATAGGCGGGTACGGTATTCCCTCCCTCACCGAAGAGCTTCTCCAGCGCGGCTTCATCCGTTGTCTGTTCTATGAAACCCCGTTCCCGCAGGGTGTCGAGAAAACCGCTCACACGCGTCCCCTTTTCATATTGAACCTTTTACGCCCGTCACCTGTGACTGATCACCAATTACCGTCGACCTGCTTCAGGGCATCCACCGCCAGCACGATGGCATGCTCTTTATCATCAGGCAGTCCGCCGATCATTGCTTCGATTTTTTCCCGGTCCAGTTCCCGGACCTCTTCCCGGCTTTTTCCGGAGACCACCTCGGTCAACAACGAGCCGACACCGATGGCCGCCGGGCAACCGTAGACCTGGAACCTCGCGTCCCTGACAAGCCCCTCCTCATCCCGCGCGATAAAGAGCCGCAGAAGATCTCCGCACACGGGGTTTTCGACCTCCACGCGCAGATCGGCATCTTCAAGGACCCCTGCATTCGAAGGATTGCGGAAGTGCTCATCCAGGATGCTCATAGGAGGGCGTCGATCTTCTCCTGGTAGGCTGCCTTGGTCAAGGGGCCGACATCCTGGTCAACCTTCTCCCCTCCCTTGAAATACAGGACGGTAGGAACTGCCATGATGCCGTAGGTGGCGGCGGTCGACTGGGCATTGTCGATATCCACCTTGCCGACCTTGACCCGGCCTTCATAGTCTCCGGCCAGCTCATCGATGATGGGCGAAAGCTGCTGACAGGGTCCGCACCAGGTCGCGCTGAAATCAACCACGACCGGGGTCTCGGAATTCAGGACTTCCGCTTCAAAATTGCTGTCATCAAATTCAAGGGCCACGACACTCTCCTTTCAATTGGAATCTGTTCTGCATCAGGACTCCCGGAAACCAACCGAGCCTCCCTGGCTCAAGCCAGCCGGCAAAGGCGCTCACCGCCTCCGCTTCGGACTTCACGGGGCGCGTATTATAGACGAAGCGGCCCTGAGTGAGGTAGATTCTGGACCGCAATTTTACACTTCGTTGAGACTCTCCAGGCCTGGCAGGAGAGGTTTTTACCTGATCTGAATGGACAGCTACCATATGGGCTCTAAAATAATTTTCTGCGGGATCAATACAATCCCGCGAACCTGCAAACGCGTCAGAGACAAATCGGGATAGCTTTATGAAACACAGGCGGCTGATGCTTGCGGCTGTTCTTCTTCCCTTTTTCATGGCCATACCGGCCTTCGCCGAAGCCCAATTCGACCTGGTGCCGGGGCAGGGAGGCGACAAGGAACACGCAAGCTGGAAGATCACCCTCGAGCCGGCAAAGCTCGCCCCGGGAGCGCGTGGCGAGATCGTCGCCTCCTACCAGACCACGAAGGGCTGGTATATCTACGCGCCCGCCCATGCCGCCAGCACGGGCCTGCCGACCTCTGTCAAGGTCAGCTTTACGGGAAGCGGAGCGGCTGGAGCGAAACTCGATAAAAAGCTCATCTTCCCGGCGCCGAAAAAGAAGGTGCTCGAGCTCTTTGATGAACCGGAGACCCACCTGACGCTCGAGGGCAAGGGGCAGATCCGCCAGGGCTTCGTGGTGCCGAAGGACGCGCCGGCGGGAAAGCTAGAGGTCAAGGTCGCCCTGAGCTACATGGCCTGCAGCGACCTCCTCTGCGACCCCAAGGCCGTCGCTACTGAGAATCTCGTCGCCATGATCACCGGCGCGCCGGCGGAAAAGACCGCTCCCGTCAAACCGAAAGCCCCGGCGGAGCAGCAGGAAAAACCGGCTGCCGGCATCGAACTCGGAAATCTCCTTGGATCAGGCCCGGCCGCTGCCGGCGGCGCCGCGAAGCATGCCGCATTCGAATTGAAGGTCTCACAGGCTGAAATTCAGCGCGGCGGAACCGCCGAGCTCATCGTGCGCTACACGATGGCCAGGAACTGGTACATCTACGCCCCCGACCATATCAGCCCTTCAGATCCTCCGCTTGGAAGGCCCTTCGAAATTACCATTCCCGAAGGACAGGTAGCAACCGGCGAAGGCGAGCTCACCTTTCCGCCCTCACAGAAGAAAAACATGGGCGACTTCGGAGCGGGTCCCGAGATTCACAGCGTGCTCAAAAACACCGGGGAGATCCGCCTGCCCCTGCGCGTATCGAAAGACGCTGAGCCCGGCAAGCAGCCCCTGAAGATCGAGCTTTCGTTCATGGCCTGCGAGGAGAAAACCGGTATCTGCGATCCGCCAACCACGAAAACCCACAGTGTCGCATTCACGGTTTCCGAAAAAGCAGGCGCCGAATCGACTTCCAGCCCTTCCGCGGTAAAGCCTCCTCCCGATTCAGCGAAGCCGCCCGAAGCTGACGGCCAGCAGCCCTCTGCGAAGAAAAAAAGCCTGTTCAGAATCATACTTGGAATGGGTATTTTCGGTCTGACGATGGCGACTCCCTTTGTCCTCCTTGCTCTCTTTCCGGGCTGGCTGAAATCGATGCCGCGCTCGGGCGTATGGATGCATACGGTAAAGGTCTTTCTCGGCTTCCTCGAGATCGCCGCGGCTTTGAAATTCTTCTCCAACGCGGACATCGCCTATTTCGGCGGCGAGGATTTCCTCATCAGCCGTCAGCTCTTCCTGATCTTGTGGGCCGCCATTTTTCTTGCTGCCGGCATCTACCTGGCCGGAGCCCATCGTCTCTTCAAAAACGTGTCGCTACCCCGTATCGCTTCGGGCCTCCTGGTAACAACCCTTTCCATTTACTTTTTCACCTGCTCGATTCCCGGAGCGGAGCTTGACCAGTTGACAACCGCCCTGGCTCCTCCCCCGCCTCCCGCTCCGGAAGATTCCAGTAAACCGATGATCGTAAAAGACGATTTTGAAGAAGGGATCCGCCAGGCAAAGGCACGCGGCGACAAGCTCACCCTCATCAACTTCACAGGATTCACATGAGTGAATTGCCGCCAGATGGAGTTCTCCATCTTCCCAAAGCATGAAGACCTGTTGAAAAAATTCGTCGAGATTCGCCTGCATACCGACCACAAAGACGAAAAACTGGAAAAAGCAGCCTTAGATCTGCAGTTGAAAATGGCCGGCACAAAGGCGCTGCCCATTTACATTCTCGTCGATCCGAACCATCCCGAAGTGCCCGTCTCGAAAATCGTCGGAGCCGACCCTCCCGGCAGCAGCAGGTTTGCTGACTGGCTGAAGAGCGGGGGAAAACAAACCGATGACACCTCAGGCGGGCTCTGGAAATTGATCGCCAGCTGCATTCTCGGCGGGCTCGTCGCCCTGATCATGCCCTGCACCTATCCGATGATCCCGATCACGATAGCCTTCTTCACCAAGCAGGCCGAGGCGAGAGCGGGCCGGATCCTGCCCCTGGCTCTCTGCTACGGACTTGGAATCATCCTCTGCTTTATTATATTTGGTGTCGCCGTGGGTGGAGTCATCATCTCCATTGCCCAGGGAGCCATTCTCAATATCATCTTCGGGGTCGTTTTCCTGGTCTTCGCGCTCAGTTTCTTCGACCTCTTCACGATCCGCCTTCCCGCGAGCGTCAACAACCTGGCCTCCAGGGCCAGCGGTGGTTCCGGCCTGGTCGGAGTTTTCCTGCTGGGAGCAACGCTGGTCATCACTTCGTTCACCTGTACGGCCCCGGTAGTGGGAACTCTGCTTGCGGAGCTGGCTGTCCAGGAGCCAAAAAGCTCCGAAAGCCCTGATAAGTAACAAATTACGCTCCTCGTTGCCTGATCGGGCTGTAGAGTTTAAACTTATGCAGTTAAACCTTTTACGCTCCGGAAGGTGACAAAAGTCGTATCGGCTGCTGTCATCCGCGATGTTCACGATGCAAACGCGACACTCCCTGCTTTCCCTGCTTGGCCTTACGGCTGTTCTGGCAGGTTCCCTTCTATTGCAAGCCAACGCGCAAGACGACCCGCCCCTCGGGGAAGATCTCGTCCGCTGCCGTCATTGCGATGACAAGGGGAAGATGGCCTGCCGAAGCTGCGAGGGAAAAGGAAAACTCTACAAGACCTGCACCCAATGTAACGGTGGAGGGCGGCGGCCCTGCCGCCAGTGCAATAAGCCGAATGCCGAAGAGCCCAACGAAGCCGGGCCGGGAAAAATCTCCTGTGGATATTGCGGCGGTGACGGAAAATTCGGCGTCCGGGACAAGAGATGCCCGAAATGCGGCGGCGGCGGCTCCTATCCCTGCCCCAGCTGCCGCGGCAAGGGCGATCATAAATGCAAAACCGAGCTACCGGCGGGTATTTGCCCAAGCTGTCGTTTCACCGGTAAGGAAACCTGCAATGTCTGCTATGGAAAGCGCTGGGTTCGTCGTGAGCCAGTCCCCTCGCGAACAAAGCCGGGAGAGGAAAACAGCAAGAGCCCCGGGAATGGACAGGGGAACGAAAACGAGATCGACCCCGGTACGCTGGTGGAAGACATCCAGAAGCGCTTTGATTCGCTGACCGCCATCCGGGCGAGAGAAACAGAGATCGATACCGGTGAGCTGAGGAGGAGTTGCGAGAAAGGAATGATCTCCAGCAAGGGCTTCCTCGAGCGGCTCGAGCGTTTTAAGGACAACCCCGGAAGCCCGGAAGCATCGAGGGCTCTCTATGACGAGATCCTGCAGACCCAGAAATATCTGAGAGCTCTCAAGGGGGATCTGTTTGAGCTCGACACCCTGCTTCTTGAATTCGAGAAGGCGTACCGCCGCTGCGAAGCCCGGCTGGAGAGTCGTCCGAAGAGCCCCTTCAATACGACCAAGAAGAAGAAGGAGTTGAAGTTCTGGTCTGAGAATATCGCCTTCTCACTCAAAGCCGCCGAGAAGCTTGCGAGTGACCTGGGGAAGGGCGAGGTCTTCCTTGCCGGTAAAACGAGCGGAAAAATCGAAGAGGATCTGAATCTCTTCGACAGTCGGATCCAATCAGAGGAAGCCGCCGCCGCGTCCGCCGTCGTCAAGCCCCCGGAAGATGTGGCGGAGATAAAGACCACCCCCCCAGAGACCTCCCCGGACACAGAGACCGGAACAGCCTCCGCTGAAAAAGAAGCGCCTGCTGACAAACCGGAGCCCGGCCCTGAAAAGGCGAAAAAGGAATCCGGAAAGAAGCCAGCCGCCAAGACCGCCTCGAAAAGCGGCGATGATGGAGCTGGTGTTCTCCTGGGCGTCCTCTGCGGGCTGGGCGGAGCTCTGGCCGGAGCGGGGACGCTGCTGCTCTACCTCAGAAAGAAACACTACTTCTGAGCCTGGGCAACCTGATATCCACGCCGCCAGCCACCCCCTGGTGGGCAATACAGACGATTCAGTCGCTCTCGTTAGAGAAAATCCCGAGGGATTCCGCCGCGCCGGCCACGACCTCCGTCACGGAAGCCCTCCCTACTCTTGAGAGGAAGCAGAAGAAGAATCGCCGCCGCCATCTCCGTCCTCAAGCCCCTTCTTTGACAGCTTGATGCGTCCCTGGTTGTCGGTGCCGAGGCACTTGACCTTGATGATGTCTCCAATCGAGACCAGGTCACCGACCTTGTCGACAAAACCGTCCGCAAGCTCGCTGACGTGAACAAGACCTTCCTGGCCGGGAAGAACCTCGACAAAGCAGCCGAAGTCCTTGATCGAAACGACCTTGCCCTCGTAGATCCTGTTGGCCTGGACCTCCTCGGTCAGGGCCTCGATCTTTGCCTGGGCTCCCTCGGCACCTTCCATGTCGGTACTCCAGATCGTCACGACTCCATCGTTCTCGATCTCGATGGTCGTCCCGGTCTCTTCCTGGATGCTCTTGATCATCTTGCCTCCAGGTCCAATGATCAGGCCGATCTTCTCAGGATCGATACGGATCTGGATGATCCTCGGAGCATAGGGAGAAATATCGGCGCGCGGCTTATTGAGAGCCTTGAGCATCTCCTTGAGGATGTGAATCCTTCCCGCCTTCGCCTGCTCCAGAGCCTGGCCCAGGAGTTCCTGGCTGACCCCGGTGATCTTGATGTCCATCTGAAGGGCCGTGATCCCGAACTGGGTTCCAGCAACCTTGAAATCCATGTCACCGTTGTGGTCCTCGCTGCCGAGGATGTCGCTGAGAATCGCGATGTTGTCGCCATCCTTGACCAGCCCCATGGCAATACCCGCAACCGGCTGGCGAATCTTGACTCCAGCGTCCATGAGCCCAAGAATGCCGCCGCAAACAGATGCCATTGAGGATGAGCCGTTGGACTCGGTGATATCCGAAACAATTCGGACTGTATAAGGGAAATCCTCTTCCTCGGGAATGACCGCGGCCAGGGCCCTCTGGGCGAGGTTGCCGTGACCGATCTCCCGCCGCTTCGGCCCGCGATTGGGCCAGGACTCACCGACGCAGAAGGCCGGGAAGTTATAGTGAAGCGTGAAACGCTCACGGTACTCTTCACCAAGCCCATCAACGATCTGCTGGTCCTTGCCCGTTCCAAGCGCCACCGAGACAAGAGACTGGGTCTCGCCGCGGGTAAAGAGCGCGGAACCGTGGACCTGCCTGGGAAGAACTCCGACCTCTCCCTTGATGTCCCTGATGTCGGTAGTGGAACGCCCATCTGTTCTCGTTCCCGAGAGGATAAGTTCGCGTTCAGCCTCCTCGGAGAGCCCGCGCAGGAGCCTCTTGACGAGATCGCGTTCGGGAAGCGAGGGATCCGGCTCCGCACCCTCTTCAGGCTCGGGACTGACCTCATCCAGGCAGACCGAGATATACTCGGACACCGCGCTGCTGCGGGCATGCTTGCCTTCGGTCAGCAGCTTTTCACGGAAACCGTCAAAATACTTCGATTTGAGCTCAGCTGTCTGCTCCGAGTGGTCCGGAAGAGCCTCCAGCTCCATTTTGGGCTTGCCGCACTGGGCGACGAGCTCGTTCTGCATCTCAACGATCTCGCAGATGACCTCATGGGCCTTCGCGATAGCCTCGATCACCTTCTCTTCGGAGACTTCCTTTGCACCGCATTCGACCATCGTGACGGCTTCCATTGTTCCGGCAACGACGAGGTCAAGCTTGCTCTCCTTGAGCTGCTCGTGGGTGGGGAAAACAATCAACTCATCCTCGATCAACCCGATTCGCACCGTCCCCAAGGGGCCGAGGAAGGGAATATCGGAAACGCTGAGGGCAGCTGAAGCCGCGATTCCGGCCAGCACATCAGGATCATTCTCCTGGTCTACCGAGAAGACCTGCGCCGCTACAGATGTATCCGCCACCGCGGAATTCTTGGTGTAGTTGTCCGGAAACATGGGACGGATCGGCCTGTCGATCAGGCGGCAGGTCAGGATTTCTTTCGTGGTCGGACGGCCTTCTCTCTTGATGAAGCCGCCGGGGAATTTCCCCGCGGCCGTCGTCTTTTCCCTGTAATCAACCGTGAGGGGAAAGAAGCTCATGCCGAACCTTGCCGAGGAGGATGTGACCGCGGTAAAGACCTGCGTATCTCCATAACGGACCATCGTGGCCCCATTCGCCTGGCGGGCGATTTTCCCGGTCTCGATAACTAATGTTCTACCTGCTATTTCTTTTTCTACTCTTACTGTCATCGTCTTCTTTTTTCTTCTGAACTAATACTGAATGATTCTTACCTTCTACCTCGAGAAGCCCCGGCTCTCCGAGACCTCGTTCTTCAAATTTTCTTTGCTTCCAGCCTCCTTAAAGCTCTCCGGACAATTTATTCTCAGTCAGCCTTGCCGACTGGCCGCCGCGGACAGCCTGTTTTTATTCGGCCCCGCATGGGGCGCTGATTTGTTATTAGATGATGCCTTCGGTATCGATGCAGGGTCCAGCGAGGAGGTCGATCTACAGGGTTGCAATCGACCAGGATACGCGGAAACCATGCGCCGAATGGATCAGCGTCGAATCCCCAATTCGCCAATCAACGTGCGATAGCGCTCGAAATCCTCACGCGCAAGATAGCGAAGCAATTTAGCTCTCTGCCCCACAAGCATGAGAAGTCCACGCCGAGTCGCATGGTCCTTCTTGTGCTCCTTGAGATGCTCGGTGAGACTTTTGATGCGCTGACTGAGAAGAGCTATCTGCACCTCCGGGCTGCCCGTATCGCCTTTGCTGCGGGCAAATCGTTCGACAACGGCCGAACGGGTCATTTCGGTTATTTCCATTCTTCGTAAACCGACCTTCTATCTGGTACCTATTCTTAATTTCAAGCCTGCTATCCTAACACAGAGCCCTATTCGGGCAAGCTAAAGATTGCTTCCGGCGGTCTATTCAAAAGAAAAAATGGCTGCTGGAGCCTCATCCATCGGTTACCGGAGGTTCCTTGTCCAGATGGTCCAGATAACCCTGCAGGATGATCTGGGCCGCAACCATATCGACCCTTTCCTTTCGTCTGTCGCCATGTATGCCGGCCTCCGTAAGAGCGCTCTCCGCCTCGAAGCTGCTCAGGCGTTCATCCCAGGCCTTTACCGGCAAACCGGTCCTCTTCTCGACCTCCCGTGAGAACTCGATCACCTTCCTGGCGCGCGGCCCCTCACTCCCATCCATATTCAGGGGAAGACCGACGACGACAGCCTCGATGTCTTCTTCTTTGACGAGCGTCCCAATCGCCTCCCAGAGAGCCTCTTCTCCGGTAGCCACCTGGCGGGGAGTCGCTATGAGCTGACCCGCATCGCTCAGGGCGATTCCGAAGCGCTTGTCTCCATGATCGATTCCAAGGATTTTTCCCATTTCGTTACACCTGTCTTCTCCAAGTCGGCTCCCAGGCGCCCTCAACTCGATGGAGGTTCGGAACGAGCGGCACGATCCACCTCCTGGGCGAGGTCTTTCACCCGCTCAACGGAATCACGATGACAGACCAGTATGGCATCTTCAGTCTCGACAATGACGAGATTCTTCACCCCGACCGTACCTATGATCCTTCGATCTGACAGAACGATGCAATCCTCGGTGTCCAGGCCGACAAAACTCCCCCTGGTACGATTGCCTCCCTCTGATGCCGCCAGCTGGGCGCCGTAACGCTCCCAGGTCCCGATATCCGCCCAGGAAAAAGAACCCCTGACCACTACAACGCTCTCGGCCTTTTCAAGAATTCCGTGGTCAACAGACACCTTCTGTACCGGAGCCTCATGCGCTGAGTCATCAAGAAGTCCGCAGACCTCCGGCAGGTAGCTCTCCAGCAAGCGGAGATACCCCGCGGCGCTCCAGAGAAAGATCCCTGTGCTCCACAGCGCTCCCCCTCCTTCAACCAGACCTTTGGCGATCTCCCGGGAAGGCTTCTCCACGTAGCTCGATACCTGGTGACACTGCAGGTTAGCGAGCCCCGCAAGCTCCTCTCCACACGCAATATAGCCGAAGCCCGTATCAGGCGAGCTGGCATCCACTCCAAGGACAACCGTCGCCGGATCGCTCTCAGCGGGCAGGTCTCCATAGCAGTCCGCCGCGAATCGAACTGTACGAGCAAACTCCTCAGGCTCGGAGATGAGGTGATCAGAGGGACAGGCCAGCAGCAATCCCTCGGGATCCAGCCGCAGAACAGCTCGCGCCGCCAGCGCGATCGCCGCGGCAGTCCCCCGATTTTCCGGCTCGGCCAGGAAGTTCTCCGGAGCGAGACCTGGCAGTTCCTGCTGGATGAGGCCGGCGTGGTCGGCCTGCCCCACAACAAAGAGCCGGTCTTCTCCGTCGAGAAGCCCAGCCAGCCTCCTGCAGGTCAGCGACAGCAGTGAAGAACCATCTTCGCCGAGAGGAAGAAAAGGTTTCGGCCTGTCTTCCCGGCTCAACGGCCAGAATCTTCCTCCGCGCCCGCCGGCAAGTACTACCGCATAGAGCCTTCTCAAAGGCCTTCCCTCACCCGGCTGGCTCCGGGGCGCCTACTGTGATTCTTTCCCGCGCGCGCGTGCCCCCGCAGGCTCGCCAGGCGGACCTGCAGCTCAACCAGCTCTGTGGACTCAGGAGCGAGTCGGCCGCAGCTCTCGAGCGCTCGATGAGCGATCGTCAGGTTTCCGCTTTCCAACGCTGCGTCCGCCAGCAGATGCAGACGCAAGATTTCATCAGGCTGCTTGAGGTTGAATTCGGCCGCCTCGCTAAGGTAGGAGGTCAGCAGAAGAGGGGCGAGCGTCCCGGGCAGCTTTCGTAGATAGAGATTTCTGAGGTGGCCGATCACCTGGTCGTAATAATGTCGCGGACATTTCGACCGGCACTCATGATGGTAAAAAGCGCGGAGCCTCTCAGCCGCTCCAAGGTAATTCTTTTTCGCGATGTAATGCTCCGCCAGCAGGAAGAGACTGTCGAGGTAGTCCTCACGGCAGAGATACTCTTTGAGGTATCCACTGCCAAATTCTTCCTCCATTTCAGCGAGCATCTCGGCACCCTGGTCCTCCTGCTTGTTGGTCATGTAAAAGAGAATCAACAGGGCTCTCGCGCCAGGCGTCTTCCTCGTAAAATAGAAAGGCTCCTTCTCGCCGCGAACCTTCAACGCCGCCTTGCGATGGATATCAAAGACCCGGCGGTTCTCATCGTTTCCAAGGATCTCGTAGGCCTCGATAAGAAGCCGGATCCTGTGCTCCGCCCATTCGCGTCTCTGGGGATTCTTGTCGGGGTGCGCGTCGAGTACCAATCGCCTGTAGGAACTGCGGATCTCATCCCGAGTAGAGGTCTCGCTCACTCCCAGGATGATGTAGTAATCAAGCTCCTGCCGGAATTCCTTGCGGTTGGTGTCGTACATTCAATCGCTCCCGCCAGAGCGGGAAAGCGACCCGCTGTCCAGGAGAATAGTCACCGGGCCGTCGTTATCGAGCCGAATGTTCATATGAGCTCCAAACACTCCCTCTCCGACCTCGATCCCGCTGGACCGAAGATTCTCACCAAAGCCCCTATATAATTCCTCCGCCCGCGCTGGATCTTCCGCGTCGACAAAGGATGGCCTGCGCCCACGGCGGCAGTCGGCGTGGAGGGTGAACTGGGAAACCAGCAGGAGCTCCCCCCCGATATCTTTCAGGGAACGGTTCATGGAGTGCTTTTCATCCGGAAAAATTCTCAACTCGACAATCTTCTCAGCCAGCTTTCTTCCGGCTTCCTCGCTATCACCTTTTCCTATGCCAAGGAAAACCAGCATCCCGGCTCCGATCGAGCTGACAACCTCCCCATCGACCTCAACCGAAGCATTCCTGACTCTCTGGAGTAGCGCCTTCATCTCCTGTCCCGCGGCTTCAGTGAAGGCCGCGGTCCGAAACGACCAACCGGATACGGCCTATTCTCGTAGCTAATGACCACGGGTTCCATCTCCCCATCAAAAGAATCTCCGGTCAGTTTATTCATCATCCAGCCCATCCTCGCCCGATCCAGCCTCCTCCCAGGAGAGGGAAGCGCCATCCTCTCCGGCAATGCCGGCCTCCTCGCAGAGGACCTCGATCTTCTTCCTGGCCTTCTCGAGCAAATCCTGGCAATGGCGCCATGATTTAAAGCCGCTCTCAAACTGGGCAATGGCCTCATCGAGGGTCAGACTACCATCTTCCAGCCTGGCGACCGCCTCTTCGAGCTTCTCCAACTCACCCTCAAAATCCGGGTCCTTGTCTTTGTCTTTCTTCGCCGTTTTTTTTGCCACTCTCTCGTCCTCCGTAAATTTGATCTTCTTCAGTTCTGCTGTCCTGCATCCTCAACCCGGACCTTCGCCTCGCCCCGCTCAAGCCGCAGGCGAAGGAGATCTCCCTCACTCAACTCATCCGCCCCGGTTACCGTCTTCCCGTCAGTATCGAGTACCACGGAATAGCCGCGTTTCAGGACTCCGTAGGGATTCAGGGTCTCGAGCCTCGAGCCGAGAAGAGCCAGCGTGTTCTCCAACTGGTCCAGCCGCCCGCGGGTCAGTGACTCGAGCTCTCCCAGCCCCCTGTCCAGATGCTCGAATCTCTCTTCGATCACCAGCTGCGGATTCAACATATACCGTGTGGACATCTTCTGCGCGAGCTCCGCCTCTCCCCGCTGAGACCATGACCTCAGCCCCATGGCCAGGCGCCGGCGAAGACCATCCATACGCTGGACGATCTCCCGCAAATCAGGAGTCACAGCGGAGGCGGCCGCTGTCGGAGTCGCCGCGCGGTAATCCGCCACAAAATCAGCTATTGTGTAATCAACCTCGTGCCCAATCGCTGAGACAATTGGAATCGCGCTTTCGGCAATCGCTCGGGCTACCACCTCCTCATTAAATGCCCAGAGGTCTTCGAGACTCCCGCCTCCACGGGTCAGCACAATTACATCCACCCCCGCAGCGCTTCCCTGGAGCAGTTCCAGGGCCCGCGCGACCTCAGCGGCCGAGCCTTCGCCCTGGACGCGAACTGGAACGAGTCGAACCCGGGCTCGCGGATTGCGAACGTCAAGGGTTTCGAGGAAATCACGCACCGCGGCGCCCGTCCGCGAGGTGACCAGTCCAATCCTGGCCGGAAAGAAGGGCAGTTCCATCTTCCTGTCGGAGTCAAAGAGCCCCTCAGCCTCGAGCTTACGCTTCAATTGTTCGAAGGCGAGCTGGAGCTCGCCCACTCCCTCCGGTTCGAGACGATCAGCCACCACCTGGTATTCACCCCTGGCTTCGTAGACCGTCACCTTGCCCGTCACCACGACCTTCATTCCTGTCTCAGGCTCAAAACGAAGCCTCGCCGCCTGGCCCTTCCACATGACCACCTTCAGCTGGGAACTGGAAATCCGCGACTTCCCGCCATCCTCGTCATCGACCAGGGTCATGTAGATATGCCCGGACTGGGCACGGGTAAAATTGCCGATCTGTCCCCTGACGCGCAGTGTAGCGAAGGTCGTCTCCAGGATATCGCGAATCTGCCTGGTGAACTCCCCCACGGACCAGGTCGTCTGCTCCGCAGCGAAATCGAATTCGCCCTGCGTCTCTACCATCTCAACCCTGCCCGGCCCGCAACATCACCCTCTCAAAATGCACGGCCTTACCCGTCTGGGTATCGAGGGTGACCACCGCCCCGCACAGGCGAACATCGCCTGTGGCGACATCGAAGGGCGCGTGCATGGTTGTCTCGAACTTGAAGATGACGCTTTCTTTCTTGCGGCCGATCACCGAATCATAGGGGCCTGTCATTCCCAGGTCCGTGATGTAGGCCGTTCCCCCCGGAAGGATTCTGTCATCGGCTGTCGGTATGTGGGTATGGGTTCCGAACAGGCAGGAGACCTCACCGGCGAAGCGCCACCCCATGGCAATCTTTTCGCTCGTGGCCTCGGCGTGAATCTCGACAATGCACATGGGCGTCGAGACCTTCATCTCTTCCACAGCCCTGGCCACGGTCTTGAACGGGCAGTCGACGCCGCCCATGAAGACCCTGCCGAGAACCGTCACCACCCCGATACGAAAGCCCTGGGGAGTCTCGAAAACCCTTCGCCCTTTTCCCGGACAGGTGATGGGATAGTTGTGCGGCCGCAGGAGACGCTTGTCCCTCTCGAGGACGGGGATCACCTCCTTGCGTCGCCAGGTATGGTCGCCGCTGGTGACGACATCTACCCCGGCGGAAACAATTTCCTTAAAGAGGTTCTCGGTGATCCCTGAACCCTGGGCTGCGTTTTCACCATTGGCGATAACGAACTCGATTCCATTGCTGGCGACATAGTCCCCTAGCAGCTCTTTGACAGCAGACCTTCCGGGTTTGCCTACGATATCACCTATGAGTAGGACCTTGATCTCCACGATTCCCTCGCTTACCTGGCGTATTCAACGACTCGGGTTTCCCTGAGAAGAGTCACCTTGATCTCACCGGGGTACTGCAAAGTATTCTCGATCTCCTTGGCGATATCCCTGCAGAGCTTGATGGCATTCTTGTCACCCACCTTCTGTGAGTTGACGAAAACCCTGATCTCACGTCCAGCCTGGATCGCATTGGCGGCCTTGACACCCGAAAAGGTGAGCGCCACAGCCTCGAGATTCTCGAGTTTCTTGATATAGCGCTCCAGCGTTTCTCCACGAGCACCCGGTCTCGACCCGGAAATCGAATCTGATATCTGGGTAATGACCGCGTAGATCGATTCCATCGGCACGTCGTTATGGTGAGAGGCGATCGAATTGATAACCTCCGGCGGCTCGTCATACCGCCTGGCGATATTGGCTCCGATCTCGGGATGGCCTCCCTCAATCTCATGGTCAACCGCCTTTCCCACATCATGGAAAAGAGCGCAGCGCTTTGCGAGAACCGGATCGACTCCCAGCTCCGAGGCTAACATTCCGGCGAGATGCGCGCATTCTTTCACATGCTCCAGAACATTCTGCCCATAGCTGGAGCGGAACTTCAGTCTCCCCAGCAAGGTCACCATCTTGGGATGTACCCCTGGAAGGTTCAGGTCAAAGACGGCCTTCTTTCCTTCCTCCTGGATGATATCGTTCATCTCACGCTTCACCTGGGCGACAATCTCTTCGATCCGGGCCGGGTGAATACGACCATCGGTGATGAGTTGGCCCATGGACTGTCGAGCCATCTCCCTGCGGATGCTGTCGAAACAGGAAACGATGATGACTCCCGGCGTATCGTCGACGATGACGTCAACGCCCGTGGCCTTTTCAAAGGCGCGAATATTACGCCCTTCACGGCCAATGACACGCCCCTTCATCTCATCGTTGGGAATCTCGATGGTGCTGGTTGTGATATCCCGACAATAGCTCGCAGCTAACCGCTGAATGCAGCTTGCCAGGATCTCCCGCCCCTTGGTCTCTGCGGATTCTTTGACCCTGTCGAGCATGTTAGTGAGCATCGTTTCCTGCTCGTGGCCGAATTCCTGCTCGAGCTTTTGCAGAAGGAGCTTCTTGCCCTCCTCCGGGCTCAGGTTGGTTACGCGAAAGAGGTTCTGCTTCTCTTCTTCGATAACCTGTTCGAGCTCCTGCTCACGCTGCTCCATCATCGAGGTGCGATTGTCGAGGCTCTTGTCCTTGTTCTCGAGATAGCTCTCCTTCTTACTAAGAAGGTCAAACTTCCTGTCGAGATTGTCTTCCTTCTTCGCCAGCCTGGACTCTACGGACTCGAGATCTTTGCGTTTCGAGTTAATCTCTCCCTCGAGATGTTCCCGGCGCTTGTCTGATTCCTTCCTGGCCTTGGCGAGGAAATCTTCCTTTATCCTGCCGCTCTCTTTTTCCGCATCAGCGAGAATGGCGCTCGAGGTCTTGCCGGCTCCTACAAGCTTCGTCTTGTAATAGGCGAAGGCGACCAGCAAGCCAACAACGGCTCCAATCCCGATGAGCAAGAATTGTGAAGTATCCATGCTTCAATCCTCTCAAACCTGAACAGATTCGAGCGGACACCGAAGGGTACAGCAGGAAAAATCACCGATAGCGGAAGAAGAAAATGCGAGGAGCGCGCCTGGCGCACCAGAGCCGAAAAGCCGGTCTCGGCTTCCAACCGAAGACCGTCATGACTACTATAGCTTCAGACCGAAATTCAGCGTCAATAGATGGTTAGGAAAACCCAATCCTGCCCGGCAACGCGGGACGATCAGGATTCCGCCACTAGATAAATCAAGATGAGACACATCGACGTTTCGATGCTGGGAGACGAAAGCCCCCCTCTTTTTCCAGGGAGATAAAATGCCGAAATAACTCGGTATTCCCTCACCTCGATTACTGATTCGATCCAAACAAATCGCTCCTGTTCTGCTATGAAACGGTGAACACACAGTCCACTGTACCAACCGGCACCACTCCCCGAAATCTGCTCCAGGGGTTGTGCAATAGTTAATATTGTTAATGTAATTTACTGAATAAACACCAACAGCCCCCTGGACCAAGCCGATTGGGCTCGAATCGTTCTCGGGGTATCCCACTTTATTTGCCTGATCGGCAGAGTTGACGCCAAACTTTCCTGATCCAGCACAGTCCGCGGCCAGGGAAGTTGTCGGCAACCAAAGAGTAACGGCCAACAATACCAGCAGGACAAAGCAGGCGGATGCGCGAACACACCCGGCAAGCAGTCCTTCCACTCTGATATTTGCCGTACCCATCATTGAAATAGTCCAAAAGGTTGTTGTGGCAGCGAACACACTGCCGACCCGGATTATAGATGGACCCTGTAGCCCCAGTCAATTCGAAACGCCCGCCATGAAAAAACCCGCCAGGACTCAGAGGTCTCCGGAACCTGTTCTCAGGTTGAAGACCCCGCATCCTGGCGGGCTGTAATTTAAATAAAGCGGGCGCTACCTACTCTCTCAGCGTTAACCAATACCATCGGCGCAAAGAGCTTAACTACCGTGTTCGGAATGGGAACGGGTGTGGCCTCTTTACTTTTAGGCACCCGCAAATTTTAATTGGCGTAGCTTGGTAGGGGTCCGACCAGGCGCTCACTCGTAGCGCTGACGTTCCGACAGGTGCATGCGGCGGAAAATGCCGCGTAACACTCCTGTGCGGAAAAGATGGCAGTCAAGCCAATCGGTAAATTAGTACCGGT
>CAJWMA010000039.1 GCA_913042995.1 uncultured bacterium
CCAATAGCCGCCTGGATCACATCGAGGTTCTTTCCGATCCGCCAGTCGGCGTACTGCCCGAACTCCTGCAGGCATACGACTCCGCAGGCGGCCATCGCCAGGGTGCCATGCCCTCCTGAATAGGTAAACTGGCCAGCCTCCAGCATCGCGGCCTTCGGATTGCTCAAACCATTCTTGCCAGAGCGGGACTTGTAATACCTTCTAACACTCTGGATCGCCGAACCAACGACCTCAGGAGAGACCTCCAGGCCGCTGTCCATGGCGCCCCGAAGCGCCTTCGCCTGCATCACCACCAGGCTGAGATCATGTCCTCTCCCCTGGCGACGAGCGCGGTAATCCCAGCCCCCGTCTTCCGCCTGAGTGTTGGAGATCAGCTTGAGAGACTTATCGAGAACATTACTGAGCGCCTTGTCGTTCGTCATACCGTAGGCCTGGCCAAGAGCGAAGGCCGCCAGGCCGTGATTGTACATATCCCTCTGGGCATTCGAGATGTTCAGCAGGCCGGAAGGCTTGGCATTCCTGGTCACGAAGTTCAGCGCCCGCTGAACGGTGTTGCCATAGCGACCGCGCCCCGGCAGATAGCCCGCGGAGAGAAACGCGAGCGCGCCCATCCCCACCAGGCCCAGGTCATTGGAGTTCCAGTTCCCCTCAGGCCCCTGGTTCCTGGCAAGCCACTCGAGTCCTTTCTGCAGGGCTCGCTCACTCGCGGGCGTCACCTCCCACTCACCTTCGGCAAGAACAGATGAAGCTAAAACCGAGGTAGCCAACAACAAAAGCACTGTTGTCTTGAAGATGCTTCTCAACTAGCCACTCCCTCTATATCACAGACAATAAGCAAAGATGCTGAAGAGTAACCCGGACCACCAGAAGACCAGGCGTAGAAATGTGTTTCTCCGCAATACTCGGCCCAAACAAAGGCGAGCTAAATTAGATCAACAATCGAAGGCCGACTCAAGCGTTTGCAGGCCTCAAATGTCCACTTTGCGAAGGATCTTTGCCTCCTCAGAAGAACAGAAGAACATAGATGATGGCAAGAGCTATATGGACGAGGGCGTAGGGAAGAGCCTTCCTGATGAAGCCCGCGAACGAAAGTTTTATCTTGTACTTATGAATGATCGTCACCGCCACAAGAGTGGAAGCTGATCCGATTGGCGTCAGGTTGCCGCCGAGGTTGGCTCCGAAAATCACTGACCACCAGAGCTGCTCGGGAACATGCTCTCTAGCCTGCAGGATTTTCGCAAGCATAGCCGCAAGCGGTATGTTGTCAGTAACCGAACTGAAGATGGCTGAAACGGCCAACAGCCCGGCCGCGGCAATATCAGACGGGGCATCGATGATCGTCGAGAGTCCCGTGCCGATCAATTGCAGAACGAGGGCATGCTCCATCACGTTGATCACAACAAAAAGGGCCGCGAAAAACCCAAGCAGATCCCAGTCGATGGCCTCGTAGAACTTATCGGCGACGGCCTTGTATCGAACGAGCATGATCCCGGCGAAGCTCAACGCCACGAAGCCCATCCCCAGATCCTGGATATAGGGAAGAACGGAGGTGGAGGCGATCGTGAGAATAAAGAGCCCCGTCATCATCGCGCCGAACCAGAAAAAGAACCTGCTCTCGATACCATCATTCTCATCAAAGCCGGCGACAAGCTCCCTTGCCTGCTCACGCTCCTCTTCGCTAGAGAGACGGTGAATCCCAAACAGGCGGGAGCCGAGGGCTATCGTCACGATGGTGGCGACAAGCACATAGGCGCTTGATTTAAGGAAAAAATCGATAAAGGCAATCCCGGCGGCGTTTCCAACGATAATATTAGGCACCGAGCTGACCAGCGTCAGCAGGCCGCCTATATTTGTCAGCAGCCCCTCTACCAGGAGAAAACCCAGCAGCTTATCCTCCTGCTGGAGCTTCTTCAGGGAAACCCCACTGAGCGAACCGACAATGATCATGGCCGTCACATTGTTGAGGACAGCGGAAAAGACCACCGTCATCAACCCATAGAAGACCAGGAGCTTCAATGGATCGCCGCCGGATGCCTTCGTCAGCCGAATCGCGATCCAGGTAAAAAGCCCCGTGCGGGAGGTGACATCGACAAAAAGACTCGAGCCGAGGATGATCGCGATAACCCCCCAGTCGATCGCTGGTATGTAGACCGGAAGATTGATCTCATGCCCGCCGACAGAGATGGGACCAAAGGGCAGCAGGCCAAAAACAGCCCCCAGCAGCAGGCAGAGAATCGCGAACAGACCGGCGATAACCGACTTCTTGGCGTGAAGTTTTTCCTCGAACGCCAGGCAGAGAATCATCGCCGTGAGGATTGAAACGAACAGCAGGGTTACCCAGGCGGGAACCGCCGGATGCGCCTCGGAAATCCAACCCAGGTAGAAAGACAAGTAAACCACCTTCCCATCTAAAGAAGCAGCAGAGGAATATCGTTCAGCTCTACGGCAAGTTCATAGGCCAGGCCGTGCATCGCCAGTTGACCGGAATCCCTGGTGTTCATGACCAGGAGATCGACGTCCCTCGCGGCAGCCAGCCGCTTATAATCCGCAACGTGCAGCCCCAGTTCCACTGTCTCTTGAATCTCCACATCGAGCGCCTGCTCCTCCACCACCGCTCTGCAGGACTTGATGTAATCCCTTGCCTCCTTGAGGATCTGGGCCAGGACACTGTCACGCGCGGCAGCGCTGTCGATGCTCGGTATTTTATCAATCGCCTCCATGTAACGTTCAAAAACCTGCTGGTCTTCCAGGTTCGTCAGATGGAGCGTACCCTGGGCTGGAGTAAAGAAAAGCGCGGCGTTCACCAGGCGGCTGTCCCCGGCAAGGTGATCCGTCATCGCCATTACATGCCGACATCCTGCTTCTGCGGCAGCGATCGTCTCTGCAGCAGAGGCCGGGTGGGGAAAAACAAGAACGGGAACCTTTACGGTCTGGGTCAGCACCTCAACGTAAGAGCCGAGACTTTGCCCCCAACGCCAGCAATCGGAATGCAAGCCGCGATAGGTACAGATAAGATCAGGCTTCTCGCCGGCGATGAGATCGAGACATTCCTCGATGGTGGCGAAGTCAGATCCCTTGATGACGCGCTGGCCGGAAACCTCCCGTGAACCTCCCGCGCCCGTGTACTTACCAGAAAGTACCGCAAAACTCTCCGCCGCCTCGTCATCAAGATCGGTCAACACCAAGGGGGTGCCAACTGAGAAGGGCTCGTAGCGAAACAGCGGCTTATCCGCCGACTTGAAGACACTCTCAAACTGATCGATCCTGGTCATCACCTTGACTCCTCTTCCAGGCACATTCTCAACACGATGAACATATCACGCCCCCCCTCCCCGGGGGGATATTTTTCTTCTCTGCGCCGCCCGGAAAGGTAGAGTACCAGACTGCTTCGACCAGGAAGAGAGCATGAGCGCTGATTCAATGAACAAAATTCCGGGCGAGAAACTTCTCGAACTCCTCTACTGGATGATGCTGACCCGCCGCATCGATGACCGCTGCGAGGCGCTCTTCAAGCAGGGATGTTTTCCCGGGGGGATCTTCTCCCAGGAGGGACACGAGGCGATCTCTGTGGGATCAGCTATCCTCCTGGAGGAGGGAGACGCTATCGCTCCCATGCACCGCGACCTCGGCGCCTACCTGGTAAGAGGAATGTCGCCCGGAAGAATCTTCGCCCAGGCGATGGGACGCCAGGGCGCCCCCAGCGGCGGACGCGACGTGAACACGCACGGACTTGGTGACATCTCGCTGCGGATTTTCGGCTATGTCAGCCACCTGCCCCAGTCCATGGGAATCGCCCTGGGAGCGGCCTACAGCTTCCTCTATCGAAAAGAGGACCGGGTAGCCCTGACCTACTTCGGCGATGGGGCTTCCTCCGAGGGAGGCTGCCACGAGGCCCTCAACCTCGCGGCTGTCCTCAAAGCCCCCGTCGTCTTCATCCTGGAGAACAACCAGTACGCCTACTCAACCCCCATCGAGAAACAATGCCTGGTAGAAAACCTGTCCATCCGGGCCGAGGGCTACGGAATACCGGGAGTCACCATCGATGGGACTGATGTCATCTCTGTGATGGAGACTACCCGGGAGGCCATCGACCGCGCCCGGGGAGGAGATGGCCCCACGCTCATCGAATGTAAGAATCTGCGGCTGAAGGGACACGCCGCGCACGACCCGGCCGACTACATACCGCCCGACCTGCTAAGGCGCTGGAAGAAGCGGGACCCCATCTCCCTGTTCCGCGAGCGTCTGGAAAATAGCGGCTTACTGGATAAGAACACACTTGCCGAGCTGCAGAGCAGGGTCGAAGCGGAGACAGAAGCCGGCGTTGAGTGGGCCGAGGCGAGTCCGTGGCCGGAGGCCGCCACCCTGGAAGAGGATGTTTTCTCCGATGCCTGATCTGAGCTATATCGAAGCGATCAACCAGGCCCTCCACCAGGAAATGGAGCGCGACGAGAATGTATTCGTCCTTGGAGAAGACGTCGGTGAATTCGGCGGAGCGTTCAAGGCCACCGCCGGGCTCTATGAAAAATTCGGCAGGCGCAGGGTGCTCGACACCCCCATGTGCGAGTGGGCCTTTATCGGGCTGGCCAACGGAGCGGCCATGATGGGGCTGAAGCCAGTGGTGGAGATCCAGTTCGCGGACTTCATCTCAACTGGTTTTGACCCCATCGTTCAATACGCGGCGACCACCCATTACCGCTGGGGAGCGAAGCTGCCCCTGGTCATCCGCGCCCCCTGGGGCGGCGGCGCCTGCGCGGGACCTTTTCACTCTCAGTGCAAGGAGGCCTGGTTCGCTCACTGCCCCGGCCTGAAGATCGTCATTCCATCTACACCCCATGATGCAAAGGGCCTGCTGATCTCAGCAATCCGCGACCCGAACCCCGTGATCTTCTTCGAGCCCAAGTACCTCTACCGCAGACAGAAGATGGAGGTCCCCCTGGAGACCTACGCCTCCCCGCTTGGCAAGGCGGCGATCCGGCGAGAGGGATCTGCCCTGAGTATCATCACCTACGGAGCCATGGTTCCGGAAGCGCTCGAAGCTGCTGAGACTCTCTCAGCGGAAAACATCAGCTGCGAGGTCGTCGACCTGCGAACCCTCGTTCCGCTGGACAAGAAGACCGTTCTTGACTCTGTTCGCAAGACCTCGCGCGCGCTCATCGTACACGAGGCCGTTCGCACCGCCGGCTTCGGCGCGGAGGTGGCCGCGATCATCTCAGAGGAAGCCTTCGATGCGCTCGACGCCCCTCCGGCCCGGCTGACGGCCCCGGATACACCGGTCCCCTACAGCCCTCCCCTGGAGAAAGCCTTCCGCCCTGACGCCGACAAGATCGCCGTCCGGGCTCGTGAGCTGATACGCTACTGAATACCGGGAAGGCTATTCCGTGAGCTCCAGTCTGCTCCACAGCTCGCGGCCTTTCTTCTCGTCCTCGGTAACGCGTCCCGCCCGCAACCAGACCTGCTTGCCGGCAAAGCGTGAGAGGTCTACCTCAATGTTCGTCCAGCGCCTGGGGCCGAGAAGTTTCAGGGGCAAACCCTTGGGAACAGATCTTGAGATGATCCCGACCTTGTCGTAGTAGACCGTGCCATCCACCTGCAAAAAGGCCATCTGCCGCAGAACAGTCCCGGGCTTGATCCCCATACTGTCAGCCGCGATCTGCAGACGAACCCACTGGCCTGCAGGAGGAAGATCACCCAGCCGCCGAGGAGTCGGCGCTGGAGGAGGTTCCCCGAGAGCCTGCAGGTCTCCCCAGAAAACGCTATGCTCAAACATCCCCGGCTGAGCTTCGCTGCCGAATTTAAGCTGTATCACCTTGGGAGAATTCTTCGGGTCAATCCACACCCAGGCAAAGAGCTGGTCACCGGGGGCGGCGACCAGCCAGCAGGTTGAGTTTCTGAACGACCTCTCCTGCCTGCCATTGCCCGTAAGCATCAGCGAACGTTCACCGGAATGGACCGGGTCCGGTTTCCGCGCCCACACCCAGCCGCCCTGTTCCTGGGCGCCCTGGGGGACGGAGTCCTCCAGCCAGGAATACTCCTCCAGGTTTCCGGAGGGCGGCGGCACCTCAGGAATGAAATTCCGCGCAAGGCTCTCTCCATTCGCCCGGACCTCAACAGTCCAGCCTGTGGCGCCTTCGCTGCCAAGCTGCAGACGCAAACGCTGCTTGCCGGAGGCGGGAACCTGCACAAGCCTCCCCAGTTGGGTCTGGATGCCCGATGATCCGCCGTCAGTCTTTGTATCGGCAAAGAAGACCGGCCCGACCCCATCGACCTCGCGTACGAATGAGCCCAACCCAACCCGCTCCGTTTCAAGAAGAGTCCAGCCCGGAAAGAGGGTACTCGCCACACCGGCCTTCAGACTTGTAGTCCCCGGAAGCCAGCAGTCAAAAGCCTCGGCGGGCTTGACCGAATTGAATTTCCGGCTACTGGATACCAGCCGGAAGATGCTTCGACTGTCTCCGTCGTGTTCACCCGCGAGCAACAGGACACCATCCCCGGTGGAGATCATCGGCCCTGCGTGAAGTCCCTTCGCGGCTGCCCCCAGCTTGAAATCGACGACCCACGAGGCCAGCTTCCGGCCATCCTTTACATCCATCCAGGACAACAGCCCGAAGGTTCCCCAGCCAGCGGACTTCATCGCATTGTCTCGAACGACCGGAGCCACCGACAGGATAGCCCCGTCACCTCCGCTCACCATAAATCCACGGGAGGCGCCATGCTGCTGCTGCCAGACAACACGCCCATCTTCAAGTGATAACGCCACGAGACGCCCGGTGGCGGACACGATGACCTTGCCATCTGCAATTCCCAGGATCTGGCGAAGCTCCCGGACAGGAGCCTTCCAGCGCAGGCGGCCGGTATCGGTCCGAAGACTGGCAACCGACTCATCCGCGGGCTGGGAGATCAGGACATGGCCATCTGCGAACAGGGGACGTACGGGATGGCTCAGATACCACTTCGCGCTCCTGACAAAGGATCGCCAGGGCTGCTTGCGCACCCAGAGCAGGCGCCCGCGAAGATCGGTACAGACCACGCTCCCATAGCCACTGGCTACAAGGCGATCAACCGATCTTCCCAGCTGGATCTGGCGGAACATCCTGGATTTGCTGTCATCGCGAAAATTAACCAGGCTCCGCTCGTCCAGCACCTCGCCGGTGCTGCGAGCCAGCCGCGTAAAGAGCAGCTCGTGCCCGAGCTCTTCGTGACGGCGCAGATTGAGCAGCACAACATCCCCTTCCACCAACAGGGGGTTGGAAACCGCGTGATCACGGGTTGTGAAAACCCACTTCGGAGCTCCATCTGACAGACCTAAGCATTCGAGCCTCGGACCCTGCCGGGAGATCATGCGGGTAACGACAAGGTCGCCCGAGACAATCGGCCGCATAGGCAGCAGCGGCCATTCCCGGCTGCCGCCTCTTTGTCCGCCTGCGAGATGGCTCCATCTCAATTTTCCGCTGGCCAGCTCGTAGGCGCGCAGGTCGTTGCGATCGTTCACCAGCAGGTAGTCCCCGAAAACCGTAAGCGCCATCTGGCGCCCGACCCAGTCGGTCGCCAGGGCGGGAATGTTCGGACGATGCGCCTTGAATCGCTTATCAAAGTCAAATTGACCCACCCGTTCGGCCGTATAAATCCCCGGGGGTGAGACCTTCACCGATGAGTCAACGGGCAGGGAATCATCATAGCCCGACTCCTCGCTGTGATAACGCTCCCGGAGATCCGAAACCATTTTTTCAAAAACATCGGGCGCGAGGGTGAGATCGCCGAAACGAACAGGGACTGAAGGAGGCCTCCCGATATCCCTTCCGCTGAAGGCCGCTGCCAGCCGCTGCCTGGCCTCAATAGCCGACACGCTGGCCAGCTGAGCGTTTTTCCGGGCTCTGCGATAATAGCCTTCAGCCAGGAGGCTTTCACCTATTCCAAGAGCCTGGTCTCCAAGCCAGATGTACGCTTCAACCGATGAAGCGGTTCCGTAGAATTGCCGTGTCACGGCATCCACGGCCTCGGAGTCTCCCCGTGAAATCGACCGCTTCAACCGCAGCTCCCCAAGGTTGGCGTATTTTTTCTGCAAGGTCCGGCGTAATTCGGGCTGCTCCTCCAGGGCGATGACCAGGGCGAGCCGCCAGGCAACCATCAGGTCCTGGTCCTGCAGATCAGGCAGAAGACCCTGGATAAAGGATGTGTCGCTGGAGGTGAGAATCATGCAAGCATCATCGTAGGCTCCGTTCTTGATGGAGGCCTGGAATTCAGCCAGCGTATTGTAGCCCTCCTTGCTGTACTCGGTAACGAGCGGATGGCGAGCCAGGGGGACACCCTGGAACTCATCCTTACGGCCCAGCCGCCTGGCAAAGTCCACCTCGGACCACCCGACATATTCCTTGACCTCCTCCTGCCCGGCGATCCAGGCCGAGGCGTTCGTCTGGGGATATCCTCGTCGATTCCAGTAACGAATCTGCCTGCAAAAATCCGCGCCAGCCTCCCATTCGGCGGCGCTTGCGTAATAGAGCAGCTCACGTGTGATAAGAACCGGCGGCAGAGGATACAGGCCCTTACCGAAGATCGAAGGAGTCGAAAAGAGCCAGGGTTTCATGAGGCTGTAGACTTTCTTTTCCCCTCGGCGTCCGGCAGCTTCACCCATCTTTCCAAAGCCCCAGGCTGCGAAACTACTCCTATGGGTCAGATCCCAATGGCCGGAAAACAACGAGATCTCGTGGACGAGTTCCAGTACAGACACCAGGCTGATCTTTTCATCCGACAAAGCAGAATCGACCAACCCCATGAACAACTGGGGCCTCAATGCGTTTTTTCCTTTTCCAGACGCGTAGGCCTTCCACCCGGGATGACGCAGACAATAGGCCGCGCAAGCTCGCAGCCAGGCCTCTAATTCCACCCCTTCCGGACAGGAGCTTACGGCAACGGAAACCCAATCTACCAGGGAATCAGCCTCTCCCC
Source organism: uncultured bacterium (assembly GCA_913042995.1). GTDB lineage: Bacteria > Planctomycetota > UBA8108 > UBA8108 > UBA8108 > UBA8108. The sequence continues at coordinate 8,944 of CAJWMA010000039.1, forward strand.
CGCGAGCGAAAAAATCCGGCAGCTTTGCCGCAAGCGGCCCGGGCATGAACTGGGAGAAGCTTCTTGCCGGACGTATCTCCAGGTGACGAAGCGTGATCTTCCTCGCCTGTTCCTGCTTGCCGTTGCCTACGAGTCGAAGACCGACAGTGGAGAAGGGTACCCGGGAATAACCCGTCCCTTTTCTCTGCATGGTCTTGACCTCGTTCCAATGCTCGCCATCGTTACCCACGAAAAGACGAAGTACATCTCGGCCCACCGCCAGCTTCAACCACTGCCCGGAACCCCACATCGGTACCACCTGGCCACGGATCGGGATGTTCTGCTCCCGGGGCATGGCATTAAAATCATCCGGCGAAACGAACGAAATGACCCCATTGGTCTGCTTGTTCACCACAAATCCGATGCCGAAGAGCGGAACGCCCTTTTCGTCTCCAAGGAAAACCGCCGTACCCGGAGTGACATCCTCAAGACGCAGAATGATTTCGTTGAACAGCTCCTTCCCGCTTGGGATCACCGCATAGGAATCAACGCTCGTATTTTCCACCTCACCGCCCAGGGTCAGTCCGCGGCCGCCATCTTTCCCCAGGGCTGTCTTCTCGGGAAGCTCTCCCTTCCAGTCGAGCTTCGTGAGAGCGGCCGCATCCAGCGTCCAGCCGGGACGACCGGCACGGCCCCTCGCCTTCACCACGACAGATTCGGGAACCGGCCCTCCCCTGTACATGCAAATTCCGCTGACACCCACCCGGCCCTCGACATAGACCTCACCAGGGGGCCCCGACACGGGAGCCCGCATGAGCTCATGGTCACCTCTCATCACCAGGAGATAACCCTCTTGGTGGCGGATCTCGAAGGCGACCTGGTCCAGGCCTCGCACCAGGTCGAGCGGGCTGGGCTCCAGCCTGACCTGCTGGCAACCGTAGAGACGACCGGCCTTGCCGACGTGCTCCTTGCCCTCGCGCAGTTGGCGATAGGCGGACATGAATCCGCCGGGGCTGAAGCTGAACAAAACTCCCTCCTTGCCCCGCCAGAGATGGATCAACACCGGCGGCTGGTGCTCAAACAGCGATAGCCGTAGAACCCCTCCCGCGGGCCATTCGGGCCGTAGCCGATAGATACCGTTAAGGGCTCCAAGCGGCCTGTTATTCACGCGCCGTTCACTGATTCGGAGATCTTTCTTGATCCAGACGGCCGGCTCGAGCCAGGTCCTCAGAGTGTCCCTGCCCGGAGTCGCCAGCGGATCCACCAGTTCCCTGAAACAAGTGTATTCAAACGCCAGCACCCTATCCGGAGCAATGAGCTCCGCGACTCTCTCTTCAGGCGGGAGCTCTACTTTTTTGACCTCGACGGGGTTGGTTTCAGCAATTGTCTCGGCGGGCTCAGTCCCGGGGGGAGCGGCAGGTTTCTCATCTACGGGCTCCGGCTCCCTGGGCTTGGGCGGTACCTTCTCTTTTACGGAGGCTGTCGCATCAGCCCCCGAAGCGGGCTCCTTGACCTCCGGTTTTTCTTCGCGGCCGGAGAAGAATAACAAACCTAACAGGCCGACCATTACGAGGATTCCGACCGCGGTAGAGATCTTCTCGACCTGGGCCTTCCGCCCCTCGGCAGCTTCCACGATCTCAGCAACAGGAACATCAATGCCGCAAACGAGCTCGGCTAATTCCTGGTCGAATTGCAGCTTCCGGGCCAGGGCATTCTGGAGTCTCTTGGACTCACCGAGGAGCGCCAGCATCTCATCCGTCTGTTCCCTGGTGAATTCTCCGGGATGCTTTTCACGCAATAGCTTGAGCAGGTCTTTTTCGGCCATCTATGCTTCCTTCTTACCCTTGGGACCCCGGATGGCCGCCTTCGCGACCCCGAGGGAGGAGGCAAGCATTCCCTGCACCACATCCTGACTCCTCTTGACCTTCCTGCTCACATCGGCGAGGGATGCGCCTGAACCATAACGCAACTCGAAGGCGTGACGCTCACCGGCCTCCAGGCCGGAGATGCAATCCTTGAGGCGTTTTCGTTCGGCGCTGGCCAGCGGCGTATGCCCGCCCGCAGTCTTGTCATGTTCAAGGCAGAGCCTGGTCCAGCCCGAATCGCTCTTTCGCGAATACTGGAGCAGATGGGTCTCCGCCAATTGGAAGAGCTCCTCATCGAACTCCCCGAACGCCTCGGAGCTCCGCATGCTGGAGTAGACCTTCCGGAAGACATCGGCAACCAGCTGGGATGCGGACGACGGATCAGACATCCGAACGCTCATGTAAGCGAAAATCCGGGACTGGTAAGTTCGAACGAGTTGGGCGAACGCCTTCGCATCACCCTCCCTTGCCGCCTCGACCAGCTTCATTTCTTTTTTTGTTAACACGCTCAACGCCTCTGCTGCGATGCCCGTATCCCATTCGGGTTTCCAGGCAAGTCCTGGCTGCCGATCTTCGATATGCTGAAAAGCTCGCCCAGCGAACACCGTAACCTACCCACGCAGACTATCCTTTCGCAAGTGCAAGCTCTGAAAGTCATGTCATCCTACTCAACAGATACAAGCCACCAATAGGCATATTCGTACGACCAACCGTTGGCTTTATTGAGCACCTCCAGCTCGATGGTGTCTCCCTCAAGACCTGCCAGATCGAGATCGAGATCTAGCCAGCCGTCGGAACTGACCTCGGGACCCACCAGCATGTCCACCAGGAACTTGCCATTGGCCAGGACCTGGAGCCTCCAATCACCCCTGTAATCATGTCCGACCGAGAGCTTCAACCTTCTCGCGGTACCCTTGGCGTCCTTGAGCTTTCTCGACAACCGAACGGCATCTGCAGGTGAACCGGGATGAGTCCTGAGTACTCCGGGACGCCCCCGGTAGCTCCCGAGGAGAACGGGCCCCTCTCCGAAAAGGCCTCTGGCAGCCGTAAGCTTGAAGCCCGGAGCAACCAGCTCTGCCGTCTTCTCGCCGTCCTCAGCCTCTCCAGGAGCCTGGACCTTCCGGGACATGGCGCGCCGCCAGGAAACCATCTTTCGGGGATAGGATCTCACCAGGCGGCTGCCATCAAAATCAGCGGAGGTACGTCCAAGCCAGACATGATCAAAGAGCGCGTACTCCCCATCCGGACAGCTCAGACCCAATCCCGTCAGGTTGAATTCTCCAAAATGCTCAAACAGATCGACAGTATGTACCGCCCAGTCCGCCGGACTGCTCGGATGCAGATGCACAAAGCTTCCAGCAAAGGGGCCCTCGCCTGGCTTTTTCCCCGATGGCCCCTGGTAAAGCCGGAAGCTTGGCTTGCTCTCGCCCGGCTCCGGACCAAAACGATTATCGTGCGCCACCTGCAGGGATACTCCTCCTCCGCCCTTCTTTTTCCAGGCGACTCGGAGAAATCGATATTCCCCAAACGAGGGAAAGGCCCTGATCGGCGCATCGAGCCCCTTCAACATCGCGCTCTCTTTCTCACCACCGCTCACCAGCACGCAGGATGTACCGCTGTAGCTGTCTCTCCACTCACTACGCGTAAATCCATCGCCATCGGTCAAGCTCGAGCTGAAATAAGGATCATCCTCATAGATGGGCTGCAACCCGGGACGATGCTCCGTAAAAGAAAGCCCGCTGATCTCAATCGGCATGGGCCGAGTGTTGCCAACGAATCGAAGCTCGATATCGACCTCGTTCCCGGAGAACCCGGAAAGATCAAACACAAGGCCGCTCGGCGGAGGCTGGATGGCCACGTCCTCAGCCGGAGCGGGTATCACGAACCGAGTTCTTTCGACTCCGCCGACAAGCAGCATGAGTTGGCAATTCTCCGTATACCCCGACAATAGACGGGCACAAACCGCGAGGTAGCGATTCTCGACTGAAGGCTGCATCCGCCGGCTCAACTTCATCCCCCCGGCCGGAATCTGCAACTGCAGCTTGAAGCCGGGCCGCTGCACATTGGCTTCATCCCAGTGATTCACCAGGGAAGAGCTGCCGGCCCTTGCGGACTCCTGGGTCCACCCATTCAGAGCGGGAAGGAACATTCCAATTCGGCTGGCAACCTCCCTTCGAAGCCCGTTGGTATCAAGGGTCAACCGCGGCTCGACCCAATCAACAAAATCCCTTATATCAAGCGGATCCGCCCCAACGGGTGTCCTCTCCATTTCAGGATCAGCCAGCAACACCAGCCTGGCCTGCCTGCCGCGTGCGGCGGCAAGGTTGATGCGGCCGCTGTCGAATAGCCGCCCCGAACCCAGGAGGATCTCGCTCTGGTAGAGCTTCGTCTCCTTGAGTGAAGGGAAATCCCGCAGGAGCACCCTTGCCGAAGCGCAGCCTCCTTCTCTTGCCCTTCTGTCAATTCCCACCCGGGTCTGGAACGCGACCACGCAATCCGACAAGGCGAACTCCATCTCGCAAAAGGCCCGGACACCGAACCCCCTGGCTGACTCGACCCCGCCGGAAACCAGCGAGTTGCCGAGAACGGACCGGTCCTCGATCCAGCGGCCTCCACCCCCGATCATCCGTTTCTCCCTGACGCGCAGGGGACGGAATGAGGCCAGCGAAACCTCCTCGGGCCGGCTGTAGATTCTCGATGCCACCGTTGAATATTTCACCCAGAGAGCATCCAGGCTCCAGGCTGGCTGGACCACATGCCACCACTGGCGAGGGTTGCGCTGATGGCCCACATCTCCCACGCGGAACCTCGCATCCGATGTACTCAGAACGGCTCCATCCATGGTTTCGACCCTGACCAATCGACCGGCGAGATCCGGAAGGAGCAACGCCAGCTGTTCGAAATAAGCATCCCAGGGGTCGATGGGCAGCAGGTGAAGCTCCGCGATCCTGTTGAAAGAAATCGTCTCGACGCCCGAATCAAGCAGCAGCCGAACGCCCGCCCTTCCCCACCGCATCGAACGGAATCTTTCGCTGCTTCCATCCGCGTAAAAAATCGTTCCAGGGCTCAGCGGCGGAGAAGACCGTGAAGAAAAAACAACCCTCCGCAGCCAGCGGGTGAGGACGCGAACCTGCCGGCCTCCCTTGCTGCCCGGTTTCCACATATCTACAGTTGGTTGAACCTGCAGATGCGGCAATTGGGGAGAGGCCGGGTTCTCCTTCCCCGATCTGTAACCTCGAAAATTGCACGGCAGGAGGTCGCCTCCGGCAAACTCAACATAAGGACCTTCCGGGAGCCCCGTACCACCGGCGGAGCTCCTGATCCAGGAGACCGGATTGGCTGGATTGAAGAGCCAGACCCCTCCAAGCGTCGCCCGGCGCCCGCTATGACCCCAATCGGAGATATTCGGCCCGTAGACGACCTGCCCGTTGGCCAGAACCGCCCTGTAGGACCTGGCATGGTAACCCGGACTGCTGGCCCGCGAAGCCAGCGGCTGGGCTCTGCGGGCCTGGACCATCTTCGGCGGCCGAACGGCCTCTTGAGACTGGGCCTCCTGAACGGCAGCAGGAACGATTCCCGCAAAACTCAATAAAACAAGGGCAAGGAGAATGAATACCCGGCCTGCCTGCGTTCTTTCAATCTTACCGAGGGTTACCAAGAGTTCTCTTCCTCGCATCCAGTCCCCGGGAGCCCCGGCGACAGACCGCCGGGAAATAATGATTACCGTTCAGGTTAGACGCAAAGAACCCCGGCAGGCAAGAAAGCTTAATCGAGAGAGCTTAGATTTGCCTCGACCTTATCGAGCTCCGCCTCGAGCTCGATCACTCTCTCGCGCTCCCGCTCGACCACATCGGGACTGGCCTTGCTGACAAAATTTTCATTGGCTAATTTCTTCTTCGCGCCCTCGATGCGCCCGCTGAGCTGATCTCGTTGCTTCAGAAGCCGAGCCTTCTCCTTCTCCATATCAATCGCGCCTGGAATGTAGACGTCGACATCCCGAACGACGGCGACAGCCGAATCGGCTGTCCTCTCTACATCTCCGGCGATCTCGAGAGACTCGAGGACACCCATATGAACCAACAGGTCAGCAAGCGGCTCTAGCTGCTCACGGCGACTCTCATCCGCCCGAATTCGAACGGGAAGCTTGTCCGCGAGCGGAATCTCATTCTTACTTCGAATGTCCCGGATGGCTCTGATGATCTCCTGCAGAAGCTCAAAGCGTTTCTCCAGGTCCTGGTCCCTCCAGCCGGCGGCAGCCTGCGGCCACGGCGCATGAACCAGCAACTCAGGAACGCCGAGCTGATCACCAATTCCCCGTTCGGGAGCCTCCTCGCCCAGCCTCTCCCAGAGAAACTCGGTGATAAACGGAACAAAGGGGTGCAGGAGCCGAAGCACCTGGTCAAGAGCGACCGCGAGCACCTGGCGGGCCAGCGGAGCTTTCTCGGCCTCCCTCATTCTTGGCTTGATAAACTCGAGGTACCAGTCACAGAGCTCCGACCAGAAAAATTCCCTGGCGAGGGAAATCGCCGCCGCGGGACTGTAGGACTCGAGCTGTTCATCCACAGCCTCGATCGCGAGCGCGAGCCGCGAGAGTAGCCAGCGGTCCTCGAGCGCGAGATCCTCGAGCTCGCGGGGCTCGAAAGAAACTCCCTCGAGATTCATCAACGCGAAGCGCGCAGCGTTGAGAAGCTTGTTGCAGAAATTCCTGCCGACCTCGAATCGGTCGCTGACGAGCTTGGCCGCTGGAACGTCCTCCATCGTTCCCAGGACATCAAATTCCTTGCCGGATTCGGGACAGATATAGGTGAAGATGCTGCTGCCATGCTTGGCCTCCGCGAGATCCACCATGTTTCCGGAGAATGGAGAGATCGCCTGGACAGGCAGCCGGATATCCTGCATCCCTGTCTGCAGTTCGCAGACCACGTAACGCATCGCATCCGCTCCGTAGCGCTCAATGATATCGACCGGGTCGATCCCGTTGCCCTTGGACTTGCTCATGCGCTCGCCCTTGCCATCGAGAATCGTCGCGTGAATAAAGACGTCGGAGAAGGGAAGATCGCCGATATTGTAGAGCCCCATGAGCGCCATGCGGGCGACCCAGAGGGTGATGATGTCTCTGCCGGTAACGAGGCAGGAGCCGGGATAGTAATACGAAAGACAGTCTTCGTTGCCATCGATGGAGCCCAGGGGCGGCTGTCCATCCTCGACTCGGGCTGTGGCGGGATCCGGCCAGCCAAGCGTGCTGTGCGGCCAGATGCCGCTCGAGAACCAGGTATCGAGAACATCGGGGTCACGTTCGAAACCGAGCTCTCCGAGCTCAGCCTGGAGTTCGGCGCCGCCTTCATCTCCAAGTGGACAGACCATGAACTCCAGGGTCTCCTCATCGAACTTACCCGCGATGGCATCCGTATCGGCGTCAGCCGTCAGCAGTTGGCTCGATCCGCCAGCCGATCCGACCCTCACGCAAACATCATCCCTGCCAAGCAGGCTACCGAGCTGGTCAACCCTGGCGGAGAAGTCCGCAGCCTCCACTTCAGCGCTCCAGATAGGAATCTGGTGGCCCCACCAAAGCTGGCGGCTGATGCACCAGTCCCTCTTCTCTGCCAGCCAGTTTACGTAGGTGTTGCCGTAGCGTACCGCGTCCGGATGGAATACCAGCTTGCGTCCGCTGGCGGATTTCCAATCACCTTCGACGGCATCGATCGCCGCCTGCGCAAGCCCGGGGGTGCGGAATTCTCTATCTGTCCCCCTGCCGCAGACCACCCCATCGGGGGTGTCTCCCATCAGAACGAACCACTGCCGCGAGAGGAAAGGCTCGGCGGGTGTCTTTGAACGGTCAGAGTGCCCAACCTCGACCTCACGATCCTCCACCGCATCTAGCAATCCAAGCTCGTCGAGATCGGCCACGACCTTTTTCCGCGCCTCGTAGCGATCGAGACCAGCGTAAGGTCCAGCCGACTTCGCAAGCGAGCCGTCTGTTTCAAGGATATTGAGAATGTCAATCTCGTCCTTATGCCGCCCCCAGACCTCGTAATCATTCGGGTCATGGGCCGGGGTGATCTTCACACAGCCGCTGCCGAGCTCCGGCTTGGCCCACTCATCGCAGACCAGGGGAATCGGCCTGTCGAGCAGGGGAAGCATCACCATCCTCCCAGCCGATGCCATCTCTTTGAGCTTATTCAGAGTGGGCAGGTGACTCTCACGGCGGGCCTCGAGACTCGCGAGTTGCTCCTCTATCCCCTCCCGGTCGCGATCCGCAGCTTCTGCAAGAAGCTCACGAGTCCTCGCCAGCAGTTCGTCAAGGCTACCCCCGGGATCGGGATGACAAGCTACCGCCGTATCCCCCAGCATCGTCTCCGGACGCGTGGTGGCGACCGTGACAAACTCCGGCTCACCTGGCTGCGGGTCGATCACCGGATAGCGGATGTGCCAGAAATGACCGGCAACCTTCTCGTGATAGATCTCATCATCGCTGACGGCCGTCTGCAGGTGACAATCCCAGTTGACCAACCTGTTGCCGCGATAGATCAGACCGTCGCTGAACATATTGAAAAAGGTCCGGCGTACCGCTCGCTCGCAAACAGAATCCATGGTGAAGCGCTGCCGATCCCAGTCGCAGGAGCAACCCATGCTCTGTTGTTGAGAGACGATGCGCTTCTGGTACTGGTCCTTCCATTCCCAGATCCTCTCCACCAGCTTCTCACGGCCGATATCGTGGCGGGTCTTTCCCTCGAGCTCAAGCAGGCGCTTCTCAACCACGGCCTGGGTGGCGATCCCCGCATGATCGGTCCCCGCCATCCAGAGGGTATTGTCTCCCCTCATCCTGTGCCAGCGGGTCAGGAGGTCCTGCATCACATTGTCCATGGCATGACCCATGTGCAAAGCCCCTGTCACATTGGGAAGAGGCATCATGATGACGTAGCGGTCTTCGCGCTCATCGGGAGTGGCGGCAAAAGCCTTCTGGGAGAGCCACCTCGAATAGATGTCCCCCTCAACGGAGGCCGGATCGTATTGCTTTGGGAGCTCTCTGGTCATGGACTTGAAACCCTGGTCACTCTGGAAAGTTCAGCTACTCAACAGGTTGCACAAGTTACCTGAGAGGGGCCTTTTCGTCCACAGCGACCTGCGCCGCGGCTCAGACCGAAAAACGAAAGATCTCCCCACCCGCGACCCGCAGGTAGTCAACAGTGCTGAGGACCACCGAATCGGTAAGCGAGCCCGCGTTGAAAGCGATCCTGTCGTTCGCCTCTATCGATACGTCGACAAAAAGCGGAAAGGGTAGAACCGGCTCGCCAAAGGGCGGAACACTGCCAGGCACGAGCCCGGTCAAATCCATGAGCTCATCAGCTGTCGCGAAGCGCAGAGACTTCACCCCCAGGCGTTTCTTAACAGCCTGTGAATCGAGCTTGAGAGCCGCGCTGAGAACAAAGACCGAGAAATCTTCGCCGGCCTTGAGCAGCAGCGCCTTGCCCCCTGTCTCCAGGGCTTCACCGCGCGCCCGGGCGGAATCTTCCGAGGTCCGGGTCGGTTCGTGGCTGATCCGGCGGTAGGAGATTCCCTCGCCGTCGAGGAGCTCGATGATCAGGGAAAGCTTCGGGTTTCCTGGGTTCAAGACACGCCCCTCAGCCTTCCCGGCGGGATGGATGGATCAGGACCTTGGAGAAAAATTCCCGGCGATCTTTCATCCCCTCCAACACATCGGCAGCCCCGTTGAGAGGAATGCGGTGAGTTATGAGCGGCTTGAGATCAAGGTCTCCCGCCGCCATGGCGCTGAGAACATCCCGCCAGTCATCGGTGCCCCCGCTGGCTGAGAAATGCGAATTCCAGGTTCCGTGGAGAGTGGCCTCGCGCCGCATCAGCTGGGAGATGAGCGCGGAGGGAACCGTCACATCCGCGGAGGGATTCCCCAGCATGACAACCCTCCCACCCCGACAGACCGTCTCCATGGCCTGCAAAAGAGTCTGTGGAACGCCGGCCCCATCAAAGGTGAGGCTTACTCCCTCACCCGCCGTCGAATTTTGAACCACCTCGACCGGATCCGCCTCGCTGGAATCGAACACGTCCTCGAAGCCCATCTCGCGAGCCTGGTCGAGCTTGGCCTGCTCGATGTCAAAAAGCAGGATTCGGGAGGCGCCCGCGGCCCGAACCCACTGGGCAACCATCAGGCCAATCGGACCGATGCCGAAGATCGCAACTGTTTCACCCTCAGAGCACCCGCCTCCCCTGCGCACCGCGTGAAGGGCAACGGCCGCGGGCTCCGTCATCGCCGCCTCCTCGAGGGAGACTCCATCCGGGATCGGCACGAGATTGGCTGGCGGAGCTGTAACGTATTCGGCGAAGGCTCCATCGCAACGCGAGCCCAGGTAGTCGTAGTCCAGACACTGGGCATACTTTTCCTCCTGGCAGGGACCGCACTCACCGCACCACAGAAGCGGAAAAACCGCGACCCTGTCCCCGGGAACGAATCCTTCAACGCCATCGGCCACAGCCTCAACCGTTCCGGCGAATTCATGGCCGCAGACGGTCGGAAAGCTGTAGGTCCCCTTGCTGAAGATCCGGGGGATATCCGACCCGCAGACACCACAAAACCCGATCCTCACCAGGACCCCGCGCTCATCCTGTCCTGGCCCGGGCGCCGGTCTCGGCACGTCCTCCAGGCGAAGATCTCCAACACCATGGAGAACGAGGGCCTGCATCGAATCTCCAGGCTGGCTCATGAATCTCCGGCCCCACCGGCCGCGAGCGCCACACCCTCGGCAACCGCGGCAACCGTCTTGCTGCGGTTCTCGTCTATGTCACCGCCCGAATTATAGATACTGCTGGTACCCGCCACCAGGATGCCCGCTCCCGCGCCCACCATGGGGGGGATATTCTCGAAGCTGACATTGCCGTCAACGCTGATCGGCACCTTGGCATCCCTGGCCGCCAGGAAATCCCGGCAGGCGGCGATCTTTTCAAAAGCGGATGGGACCAGCTTCTGCCCGGCAAAGCCCGGGTTCACCGTCATCAGCATCACGAAGTCGAGGCGCCCCAGGACATGCTCGAGAATATCGAGAGGAGTCGCAGGATTGAGAGCCACTCCCGCCTCGGCCCCGATGTCCCGGATCAACCCGAGGGTACGGTCGAGGTGGCGGGCTGATTCAGCATGAACGGCGACATACTGCACACCGATCTCGGCGAGCTGCGAAATAAACCAGTCGTTGTCCTCCACCATCAGATGAACGTCAAAAGGAAGGGAGGTGCGGCCGCGGAGGTCACTCAAGGCGCCGAGACCCATGGGCATATTGGGGGCGAAATGAGCATCCATGATGTCGAGATGGATCATGTCGGCTCCAATGGCCTCGAGGTTGGCCACCTCGCCAGCGAGGTTGGCCTGGTCGGCGCACATCAGCGATGGCGAGATCTTGACGCTGGTTTCATCAAAAAAAGAA
>CAJWMA010000040.1 GCA_913042995.1 uncultured bacterium
TCGGTTCAGTTGCCGCCGCCAGCGGACGCTATCAGGATGATCCCGCGCCCGGCATCCATCGGTATGAGGTGATCGGGGTGCTCGCGGATGGGCGAGAGAGCTGCGCTGCTATCTGCATGGCGGAGGTTTCATTCAAGGTTGAGGATGTTCCCTTTATTCGCGGAGATGCCGACGGTAGCCTCCGAGTGAACCTTACCGACGGAATCCAGATCCTCCGCTATCTCTATCAGTCGGGTGAACTGGACTGTCTCGATGCAGCCGATGTCAACGACTCCGGCCAGGTCGAGATCGCGGATGCGATCTACCTGCTCAATTTTGTTTTCCAGAGCGGAGAGGCTATCCCGGCGCCTCATCCTGCCGCAGGCGTCGATCCGACACCGGATGCGATCGGCTGCGGACCCGCGGCCTGAGAAGGCTCCAGGGGGCCTCCCCTGGCTTCTCATACGGTTTCCCAGTCAGCCAGGGAATCCCCTCCACCCCGGGCGGCCTAAGGGCCGAAAAAGTCCCGCGAGTTCTGCATCCGCCAGCCAGCCCCACTGCAGGCCGTCTTCGGCTGCCGTACTTTTTTGACACGGCAGAATTCGCACGATTGGGGGATTTGCCGCCCAGGGCACTATATGTGGTTCAAAAAGTGTTCACGCACGACATGTTGTGGTGTCGGAATTTTTTTTTTGGGCTCTTGTGATGTGGATAAATGTGTGGAATAGTGGGGGCTATTCCCAGACTCACCCAGATGGTGGAAGGGAGTTGCCAGGTGATCCTATAGGGTTCGTCGGCAGCAAAATTCCAGTTCAGGGTGGCCAGTCCGGGGATTTGTATTTTTCTGAAACGGAGCGAGCGAGAAATGCGAATGCGGAACGGCAGCAGCTCAGCGTTATTCAGGGCCTACCCGGAAGGTCTCGAGCGGTTGCGTACCCGTTTTCGTTTTCACGTGAGATCCGCCGAAGGGAAATACGTAAGAGGAGTTGAGCCATTTACTGTCAGCTCTTGTCTCGAGGAACTCGGCGAAAGCCGTGGAGATGCGAGCTGTACAGGTGGCCGCCCCCGGACGTCTAGGAGTTTACGGCCGGGGTCGGTTTTTTCCCGCGTGGAGATACTTCGCAGGGATTGGCTGAAACGTTCCTTGGAAAAGAAGAGAAGAAGAGAAGGGCCTGTTCATGAGGATTCCGAGCGCGCGGTGCTTGCACCGTGGCTGCTCGGTGTCTGAATCCAGGCAGTAAGCGTGCTCTTACCGGGAAGAGCACCTTTTTTTGAGATTTAAGGATGCGGCAGGAAAACACCCTGCAATCCAGGCTTCTATCAAAGGTGCATTCACAATGCTCCAGGGAGAGTATCCCCTTACTCTTGACAGCAAGAACCGAGTGGTTCTACCGGCCTCGCTGCGCCGGGAGCTGCCCGAGGGAGAGCTCTCCACCATGGTATTGACCACCGGGCGCAGGGCGCAGTGGCTGCAGCTGTGGACGAAAGGCGCCTGGGAGGAGAGAGTCGATCAGATCTGCGAGAAGTATGATTCCGATGACGAGGAAGCCGAGAACTTCATCCGCGATGTCATGGCTTCGGCTAGATCGGTGGAGCTCGACAAGCAGTACCGGTTCGTTTTGCCGGATGACAAGAAGAAGCAGATCGGGGTCAGGAAAGAGGTCGTCTTCATCGGTATGAGAGACAAGATCGAGATCTGGGCCGGAGAGGCCTACGACGTCTACCGTGCTTCCCGCGAGGGGAAGCAGGAACCTCCGAGATCGAGAGGCCCTTGATGAAACTGATGGCCTGAGATTTTTGCGAAGAAGGGAAGGGGAGCGAAGTGGTAGTCAGCAGAGAAAACTGGGACGGAGAGGTGGGATTGGTCGCGAGACTGCGGGCGCAGCTGGAGGCGGGGACAGATGGGGAGAACGGGCAAGCGGGCCGGTTGGGAGCGATTCGTCGTATGGGCGGATTGTCCGGACAGGAGTCCGGCAGACTGAACCGGCCGAGCCGCGACATCGAGTCTATGGAGAGGCGCCTTCAACGCCTCCTGGAGCTCTACCCGGAGCTTGCGGGTACCAGCCTCAGCGAATATGTCGAGGCCCTGAGTAAGAAGTCGACCTCCGAGGTGAAGTAATGCAGGACTCCCTTCACGCGGGAGTATTCGCCATTGAATCGTGTGAATGCCGAGCCGGAACATCTTCCGGTCATGCTGGAGGAGACCCTTCGGTGCCTTGCGCCGAGGCCTGGCGAGACGATGCTCGATGGAACGCTGGGCCTGGGCGGGCACGCGGCGGAGATCCTCAGTCGACTCTCTCCCGGAGGCGAATTGATGGGTCTCGATCGGGATCCGGAGGCGCTTGCGCTGGCCGCGAAGAGGCTGGACGGGGTGGGAGGCGCCTATCGCCTTCTTCATGGCACCTTCGATCGAGTTGGCGAACTGCTGAAGGAGCTGGAGATCTCTTCGGATGGAGCCTTCGATGGCCTGCTGCTCGACCTGGGAGTGTCTTCGATGCAGCTCGATCGGGCCGAACGGGGCTTCAGTTTTCGAAACGATGGTCCGCTGGATATGCGGATGGACCGGGGGGAGGAAGAGTCGGCGGCGTCCTGGCTTGCCCAGGCTCCCGTGGAGGAGATCGCCAGGGTCATCCGGCGATATGGGGAGGAACCGCAGGCGGGGAAAATCGCCCGTGCGATCGACCGCGGCCGGCGAGAGCAGCCGATCACGACCACTGCGGAGCTCTCCAGCCTGATCGAGGAGCTGGTGCCGCGGCGCGGAAAGAAGATTCATCCGGCCACGAAGACCTTCCAGGCCATCCGGATCGCCGTGAACCGGGAGCTCGATTGCCTGCGGGACGCGCTCGAGAAGCTGGACAGGTACATGAAGCCCGGCGGCCGGGTGGTGGTGCTCAGCTATCACTCCCTGGAGGACAGGCTCGTCAAGACGGTCTTCAGGGATCGTGTCCGCGAGGGACTCTTTATCTCTCATCCGGACGGATTACAGCGGCCAACGCAGACGGAGGTCCAGTCGAACCCCCGCTCGAGAAGCGCTCGCCTGCGTGCGGTCGTTCGGGCCGGGGAGGCCGGGAGTTCAACATGAGCGGAAGGTTTTAAGAGGAGATCATCATCCATGCCGTTATCAACAGGCGCCGCGATTCTTTCGGTCTGCCTCTTCGTGATCGGCCTGATCTCCGTTCAGTGGGAGGTTCAGAACATCCGCACCGGGGTGCGGGTGCGTGAACTGCTCAGAGACGAAGAGGTGAAGGTCGAGAACCTTCGGAAGCTGCAGATGGAATACAACACCCAGATCTCGCCTGACAACCTGGAGCGGGAGCTGCCGGATGCTTTTCGTACCCCTGACGGATTCCCTGACGATGGCCGGTCGGCCCCGGCGGGAAATTCCGGCGGCCAGTGAGGAGTTCAATTGAGCAGGAGATCAACCCCATGAAGAGCCAGCCCTCGCAGTTGAGCTCGAACCAGCTCCCTCCGGGACCGGACCTCCGGCCGCGGGCGCTGTGGTTCTTCTCCATATCCGTTACCATCGTGTTCCTGCTGCTTGGAGTTCGCCTGTTTTACATCCAGATTCTCGCGCATGATGAGCACCTGTCCCGGGCGAGGAGCGGCACCGGGCGAACGGACAGCATCCCGGCCTACCCCGGCGATCTGCGAACCAGCGATGGGGTGATCGTTGCCCGCTCGGAGACGGCCTTCAGCCTTGGCCTTGATCTGAGGCCCCTCTCCGAAGAGCAGATCCCTTCGGTGGTGGGCGCCGCCAGCGATGCTCTCGGGTATTCTTACGGCCGGCGTCGTGAGCGCGTCGGCGATGTGCACAGGAGAAAGGCGAAGCGGCAGATCTACGCGAACATCGCGCGTCGGGTAGATGGCGAAGGGCGCGACAAGGTAAGGGAGTCCCTCTCCGGCCAGCTGGAACCGCGGACCCTGAAAAAGGCCCTGGTCGTCGATCGGATGACGAGGCGGAACTATCCCAAGGACGAATTTCTCTGTCATGTGATCGGAGTCGCCTCCCATGATGGGACCGGGCAGGAAGGGATCGAGCTTTCGCTGTCGCCCTGGCTCGGGCCGAGATCGGGAAGGCGCCGGGTGATTACCGATGCGAGGGAACAGTTCCGTATCTATTCGCCTGAGACGGTCGAGGTGGCGCCGGTGAACGGCTACGACGTCTACCTGACGATCAACAGCAAGGCGCAGGGTATCCTGGAGGAGGAGCTCCAGCGCGGCATCAGCAAGCACAAGGCGGAGGCCGGCCTCGGGGTACTGATGAATTGCAAGACCGGGTCCATCCTGGCGATGGCATCCTGGCCGGTCTTCAATCCGAATGATTTTCATCGTTATCCTCCCAAGGTGCTCGCTGAACGACGGAAGAACCGGGTCATCGAAAACGCCTATGTGATCGGCAGTGTCATCAAGCCGTTCATCGCGGCCTCGGCTGTGGAGGCCGGAGTGGTGCGCTGGGACGAGAAGATCTGGGGAGGCGGCCGCTTTCACCGGATCGGCGGACGCCGTCTCGAAGATGTCAGCAACCATGGTCCGATCTCCGTCGAGCAGGCCGTGGTCTATTCCTCCAACATCGGTATGGGGGAGATTGGCATGAAGCTTGGCAGGGATCGCCTGATCGCGGCGCTTGCGCGCTTCGGATTCTGCAGGCAGACCGGTATTCGCCTGCCTGGCGAGGCGAAGGGGAAGCACACCCCGGCAGATAAATGGAACGATATCTATTCGACGACCTCGGTTTCGATGGGCTACGAGGTGATGATCACCCCCATCCAGCTGGTCACGGCCTTTGCCTCACTGGTGAACGGCGGCTACCTGGTGAAGCCTCGCCTGGTCGACAAGTACGTTCGCGCAGGAGAGGTTATCAGGAATCCTCCGCAGCTCGTCGGTCATACGGTTACGGAGGAGGCCTCCGGACGCATACGGTCGATCCTGCACAGGATCGTCGAGGAGGGTACCGGCCGTTACCTGAAAATGAAGGAATTCAAGTTTGGCGGCAAGACCGGGACGGCCGACATGAATCCGCTCAATACCAAGGAAGATTACCTCGCGTCCTTCGAGGCGTTTGCGCCGCTTGATGACCCCGAGGTCGTCATCCTGGTGATGATCGAAAAGCCGCGCTCTGGAAAGATCTATGGAGGGAGCGTGGCGGGGCCGGTTGTGGCGCGGGTTCTGCGGCGTTATTTCAGTATCCCGGCGAAACCGGAATTCGAGCGATTGAAGTTTAAAGGTTGGTAGAGCGGGATCCCTGGTGGGATTCCGCGGCAATAAAAGAAGGAAGAGCAATGCTTCTGGGTGAACTCTGTAATGGCTGGATAAGCGTCCCCGCCGAATACGGCGAACTCGAGATAGTCCAGATCGAGTGCGATTCACGTGAGGCGACCGCCGGGAGCCTCTTTATCGCGGTTCCCGGTGAGGCCACAGATGGCCTTCTCTACGCCGCCGAGGCGGTAAGCAGGGGCGCGGTGGCGGTGATCGCTCCCCAAGGCGCCGCCGAGGGGACCGACCTCGGAGTTCCCATCCTGGAGGTGGAGGATGTGCGCGACATCATGGGGAAAATAGCCGATCGTTTTTACGGTCACCCGTCGAAGAAGCTCGAGATTGTCGGTGTGACCGGCACCAAGGGCAAGACGACAACGGTCTGGCTGCTCGACCAGTTGTTCTCGGCTACCGGCTCTCTCACGGGTTTTTGCAGCACCGTCGAGAACAGGATTGGAGAGGATTCCTATCCCGCCAAGAACACGACGGCGGGTTGTCTCGACCTCCATCGGTTTCTAGCCGAAGTGGTCGAGCGCGGGGGCGAGCGCGCCGTCATTGAGGTTTCCTCGCACGCCCTCGAACAGCGGCGCACGGCCTCGATTCATTTCGATTGCGCGGTGTTCACCAACCTGGCGCCCGAGCACCTCGACTACCATGAGGATATGGAGAGCTACCTCAACGCCAAGATGAAGCTCTTCACCTGCCTCGACAGCCATGCCTGCGCGGTGCTTCCGCGCGCCCAGGAGGCATCCCAGAAGCTCGCCTCCAATACGCGGGCCGAGATCTCCTGGTACGGCTGTGGAGCCGAGGATGGAGTTACCGATTTGCGCGTCATAGACGAGGGGATCGAGTTCACCTGGCGTGACTGCAAGGTCAGGGCCGGGTTCTGGGGCGATCACAACCTGGAGAACCTGCTGGCGGTTCTTCACGCGGGGGAGTGTATGGGTCTCCGGCCATCTGAGATGGCCGCGGTGGTCTCCGAGGCCCGGCTGCCGCCGGGCAGGCTAGAGAAGGTCAACCATCCGGGTTCCTTCAAGGTGGTCGTTGACTACGCCCACACCGACGGCGCTCTCGAGGCCGTGCTTGCGGCTCTTCGACCGGTGACGTCCGGGCGCCTGATAACCATCTTCGGTTGCGGGGGAGATCGGGACACCACCAAGAGGCCAAGGATGGGGAAGGTTGCCGAGAGCGGCTCAGACAGGATCATCCTGACCTCGGACAATCCCCGGAGCGAGTCTCCGGAGAAGATCCTTTCCGAGATCATGGCAGGCATTGAGCAGCCCGAGGAGGTTACCCGCGAGGAGGACCGCCGCGCGGCGATCGGGCTCGGTATTCGCATGGCCCGCGAGGGCGACACGGTGTTGATTGCCGGCAAGGGCCACGAGGACTACCAGGAGTTCAGCAACCGGGAGAGAATCCATTTCGACGACCGCGAGGTAGCCGAGGAATTTCTGAAAGAGGTTTGTTACGCATGAGGCCCCTGTCCCTCTCGAAGATCATCTCGGAGGTTGGCGGAAGCCCGGATACTGCGGGTTCTGAAGACCTGATCGTAACCGGCATCTCCACCGACAGCAGGAAGGTTGAGCCCGGAGAGCTCTTCATACCGTTGAGTGGTGATCGTTTTGATGGGCATGAGTTCATCCAGGGTGCCTTTGAGCAGGGAGCGCTCGCGAGCCTGGCGAGCCGCGATGTCCCTCTCGAGCCCGGCCGCTGTCTCGTGCGGGTCGCCGATACGCTTGCCGCCCTCGAAGCGCTCGCGCTCTGCCAGCGCCAGGAGCTCGACTTCGAGGTGACCGCGATCACCGGCAGCGTGGGAAAAACGACCACCAAGGAATTTCTAAGGGATATCCTGGGTTCGGAGTGCGCGGTGGCCGCGGCTCCAAAAAGTTTCAACAATCGCCTCGGGGTCTCCCTGACACTGCTCGAGGCTGACGAAGAGACCCGCCACCTGGTGGTTGAAATGGGCACCTCGGGCAAGGGCGAGCTTTCCTATCTATCGAACAGGGTAAGGCCCGAGCGGATTCTCATCACCACTGTGACCGAGGCTCACATCAAGGGTCTCGGTGATCTGGCCGGGGTGATCGAGGCCAAGGCCGAGATCCTGGAGGGTCTTGCTCCGGGAGGGCAGGTCTACCTGAACCCGGCGACGCCGGGCTTCGGAGAATTCTGCTCTCGTCTCGATCGGAAGCCGAGAACCTTCGGCGTCGCCGATGCCGATTTTCCGCTGGAGCTGAACCCGGCCGCTGGAGCGGCCGATGCGGTTCAGACCTTCAGGGTCTGCGGAGAGGAGTACTCCTTCGAGCTGCCCGGTGAGCACAATGTTATCAACGCCAGCGGAGCCATCGCTGTAGCCCTCGATCTCGGACTCAGCCCCGAAGCGATCCGGAGAGGACTCGCGCTCTGCCGTCTCCCCCCGGGCCGTCTCAACGTAGAGGTCGTCTCTGATGTGCTCTTCGTCGATGATTCCTACAACGCCAATCCGTGCTCGATGGAGGCGGCCTTCGATACCTTCGAGGAGCTCTGCGGAAGGACCCCAGGGGGCAGGAATATCGCGGTTCTCGGCGAGATGCGCGAGCTCGGGGAGAGGTCGAGAGATTTCCATGAGAAGGTTGGCCGCCTGCTGGCCGGGAAGCCGATGGATCTGCTGGTCACCGTGGGGGGGTCGAGTTTTCACCTGGGGGAGGCCTTCGCCGGCGAGCGCGAGAGGCTCGGACACAAGAGCCATGCGGCAACGAGGCACTTCGAGGAGCTGTCCCCCGCACGGGAATATCTCAGCGAAGAGCTCAGGCCGGGAGACAGGGTTCTCTTCAAGGCCTCGAATTCGGTTGGGCTGGGGAAGTGCGCCGAGCAATTGAGAGAAACAGTGAGCAGCACCGAATGGGAGACACCACTTGTTTGAATACTTCCAGCAATTGATCGACAGCCCGGCGCTGACCTCGCTGACGCAGAAGGTTGGCTACCGCGCCCTGTTTGCCGGGTTCACGGCCTTCGCCTTCTCGATACTCGTGGGGCGCTGGTTTATCTCCTGGGTCCGCGGCAGGAGATTGCTCGAGCAGACGGCCAAGGGAGACTCGGAGCTTCTCGATGATCTGCACGACCACAAGTCGAATACTCCGACGATGGGTGGAGTCATTTTCCTCACGGCGGCCGCGGCGGCCACGCTGATCTGGGCCGAGCTCGACAGCCGGCCCGTCCTCATGCTGCTTGCCTACACCGCGGCCTTTGGAGCGATCGGTCTTGCGGACGACCTGATCAAGCTGGGGCCGGGAAAAAGAAAAGGCCTCAGGGGAAAAACCAAGCTTCTTTTCCAGTTACTGCTGGGGTTGTCAGCCGGCTGTATCCTGTATTGGGATCCGCTGGCGGTTTCCCTGTACGGCGTCGAGGATCCGGCCACGGCCCTGAGCCTTCCATTCTTCAAGGATGCAACGTTTTCGCTCGGCCTCCTCTACATTCCCCTGGTGGCTGTCGTCATGGCAGGCTCCTCCAACGCTGTCAACGTGACGGATGGTCTCGATGGCCTGGCGGCTGGAATCAGCGTACTCACCGGAGCGGTCTTTGTCGTTGTCGCCCTTCTGGCCGGCAGTGAACAGGCCAGCGGATTTTTCCAGGTTCCCCACGTGGAGGGTGGAGCCGAGGCCGCGGTATTTACCGCCGCCCTGGTGGGCGGCTGCCTGGGGTTTCTCTGGTTCAATTGCCATCCGGCGAAGATCTTCATGGGAGATGTCGGCTCACTCAGTCTTGGCGGCGCCCTGGGGCTTGTCGCCGTACTCTGCAAGCAGGAGCTGCTCATGGTGCTGGTCGGTGGAGTTCTTGTTGCCGAGACCGTCTCGGTGCTCCTCCAGGTGACCTTTTTCAAGCTCACCGGCAGAAGGATCCTCAGGTGCGCGCCCCTGCATCATCATTTTGAGTTCAAGGGATGGAGCGAAAACAGGATCACCCTGAGCTTCTGGGTGGCCTCAGCTTTCCTGGCCCTGGTATCGGTTGCGAGTCTCAGATCATGAAAATTGGAATACTAAAACAATCCATCAACCCCAAGGAGACGCTGCTGTCGGCTGTCTTCCTGCTGCTGGCTCTCAGCGCGGTCATGGTCTTCAGCGCCAGCGCCTTTCACTACCTGATCGTCGAGGACAGCACCTTCTTCCTCAAACGCCAGCTGATGTGGATCGGCATCTCGGCAGCGATCTGCTACTTCACCTACATGAGTGACTACCGTATCCTGCAGAAGCACTACCGGCTGGGCCTGGTGCTGACCGCTGTTGCGCTGGCGCTGGTCCTTATTCCCGGCCTGGGTATCCGGGTGAATCAGTCGAGCAGGTGGCTGCCGTTGGGCGGGGGGCTTCGTTTTCAGCCGTCGGAGATCGCCAAGATAACAGTCCTGGTCTTCATCGCCGGGTACATCTGCAACGATCCGCGCCGCACCACTAAGTTTCTCAAGGGCTTCATCCCGGCGGTGTTGGGCGTTGGCGTGATCTGGGGATTGACCCTGGCTGAGCCGGACCTGGGTACATCGACCTTCATCCTGGGGCTGGGAATCATCCTCATGATCATTGGCGGGATGCGCTGGCGTTATTTTCTCGCTCCCGCGGCCGGTTTCACTCCGTTTCTCGTTCTCTTTGCCTACCTGAGGTGGGAGATGATCGTGCACCGTTTCCAGGGGCTGTTCAACCCGGAGGGACTTCACCAGCTTCGCCATTCACTCAGGGCCCTTGGGTCCGGCGGAGTTTCGGGAATGGGGATCGGCGCCGGCATGCAGAAGCTGCGCTACCTTCCCGAGGCCCATACGGATTTCGTTTTCGCCGTCATCGGAGAAGAGCTCGGGCTGGTCGGCACTCTTGGAGTCATCTCTCTCTTCCTCGTGTTGTTATGGTCGGGAGTGACGATCGCCCGCAGGGCGAAAGATTCGTTTGGCTACCTGCTGGCGGCGGGAATCATTCTCTCGCTGGGAATGCAGGCCGCGTTCAATATCGCCGTCGTGACCGGAAGCGCCCCGACCAAGGGGATTCCTCTTCCGCTGGTGACCTTTGGCGGGACGGGGCTCTGTGTGACCATGGCCCAGATAGGGCTCTTGCTGTCGATCTATAGAATTTCTCAGACCCCCGGTCCTGCGTATTTTTCCGGGGTCAACCAGGCAGAGCTCACGGGAGCCGATATTACGCAGCGAACGGACGGGGGGAAGGACATGGAGCTATGACCAACACCGCTGTGTTGACAAGGGAGAGGACCGCGACACGGTCGTCTCCTCAGAAGGATATGAAGGCGCTCGCCTTCTTCGGCGGAGGAACCGGGGGACATCTTTTTCCGGGCCTCGCGGTCGCCGAGAGGGCACGTGAGCGATTTCCTGATTGCGATGTCGTATTTTTCCGTACCCGCAGGGAGGTGGAGGAGAAGGTCTTTTCCAACAGCGGCTTCAGAACCGAGCTTCTCGATATCTCTCCGCCCGCGGGCGGCGCCCGCGCCATCGTGAAATACTCGCTTCAGTCGCTGCGGGCGATCTCGGCCATTCGCAAGGCCCTGGCACGAAAGTATGACGCTGCCATCGGGCTCGGGGGCTACGCTTCCCTCCCCGGAATCGTCGCGGCAAGGCACGTTGGCTTGCCGGTGGTTCTGCTCGAACAAAACCAGGTTCCCGGCAAGGTAAATCGCCTGGCGGCTCCTTTTGTCGACCTCGTCACCTGTCCGAGTCCGGAGGTTGTCGATCTTTTTCGAGGGAGGCGGGAGGTCACCGGCAACCCGGTGCGCGGTACGGTGGTCAGGGCCGCCGGCCGCCGCAGAAGATTCTTTGCCGCGGGAGCTTTCAGCACGCGCAAACGTAAGGTCTTCGTGGTTGGCGGCAGCCAGGGGGCCCATGGCATCAACCAGGCGGTCATCGGCGCGTTGAAGGGACTTGCCGAATACCGTGAAAAAATACATTGGATACATGTAGCCGGAGATGCCGATAAAAAAGAAGTAGAGAAGGCCTATCTTGAACAAGGCTGGGAAGCCGAGGTCGAGAGCTACCTGAGGGATCTGCCGCATCTGCTGTCTCACGGCGACCTGGTGATTACCAGGGCGGGCGGGACAATCGTTGCTGAGTTGGCTGTCCTCGGTGTTCCGGCGGTATTCGTTCCCTATCCGCATCATAAGGACCAGCATCAGACGAAGAATGCTGAGGCCCTGGAGCGGGCGGGAGGCGCCATTATGGTGCCTGAAGAAGATCTTGGAGCCGAAACTTTGCGAACGATATTTGAAGAAATTCTCTTTGAACCCGGAAGGCTGCTTGCGATGGAAGATCGCGCCCTCACCCTGGGAAGGCCTGATGCAGCCGATGCCGTACTGGACCTCATCCTGGAGCTCAAGGAACAATGTCAGTAGGATTCCGCCTGCTTCTGATAGTGCTGATCGGTTTCTGCGCCCTCTGCGTCTACCAATTGCGCGAGGGCGAACTGGCCGTCTGGCTGCGCAACTCCCCGGCTCCACGGGTCCAGAGCCTCCCAGGCGAGGCTCCGCTGGAGGGTCTCGTGGGCAACGATACCGTCATCGAAACGACCATCAAGGCAACCTCGATCGGGCGGCGTCCGAGCGTGAGCAGGAGGTCGACTCCCCGCTGGGACCGCCCTTCGATCGAGGCGGGCGAACCGGCTGTCGATATTCGTAGAAGCTCGGCTAATACGCCATCTGTGCCTGAGAACGCCGTGAGAGTGGAGTCGCGGCCCCCCGCGGCCGGCGGGTCTCTCAACCTCGTCAATCCAGGCCGCCCCGTGACTCTGTTAGCCGAACGTCAGCCTCCGGCGCCGCAGCCGGCCGAGACGCCCGCCGCGGTCGAGACTCCAGCCGAGCCGAAGCCCGAGCCGCCGAAGGTGAGCTACACGATTCATACCGTGAAGGATGGCGACAAGCTCTGGAACCTGGCCGAGAAGTATCTTGGCGGCGGCCATCGGTATAAGAAGATTATCGAGCTGAACAAGAAAGAGCTCGGTGACAATCCCGAGAGGCTTCGCGTGGGGATGAAGCTCAGGATTCCCCCGAAACAATAATCCCGCAGCCGCCTTCTTCACGGCACTCTACAGTGCCGTCCCAGGGTGCCGCAGGTGGCCGTTAAGGCCTTACCAGGGAGGCCCGGGGGGCATCCTCGCACCACATTATGTTGTGGTGTCGAATTGTTATAGCTCAAGATAAGACAACATCTTACCGATAAAGGTCAATAGGGGGGAAAACTCTGGTTACTCTGATTGGCATCTGCTTAATTAGGGTCGGTGTCCGTCCTGATCCAGGGCTATTTGACCGGGATCGCGCGGCCTGAAAGAAGTTGTAAGAGAAGATCTGAAGAGAAGATCTGAAGAGAAAAGAGACGCCCGAGGTGGGCGGATTCCGTCCGCGCCGGGCTGTCGTTACACGATGCAGAAACCGGGTAAGGTCCATCTCGTGGGGATGCTCGGCACTGGCGTACGCGGCCTGGTGTCCATCCTGAGAGCGAGAAACATTCATGTGTCGGGCTCTGATTCCAGCGGCGAGTCCCTGCCCCTGGAGTTCCAGCGGCTTGGAGTAGAATGCTCGCCTGTTCACGAGGAGGCCAACCTCGGCTCGGATGTTGATTTTCTCGTTCATACGGCGGCGGTGGGTGACGACAACGCGGAAATTCGCAAGGCCCGCAGGCTGGGGATCCCGGTCCTGAAATATTCTGAGTTTCTCGGCAAGCTGATGGGTGAAGGCCGAGGTCTCGCCGTGGCGGGAACTCACGGTAAGACCACCACCAGCTCAATGACCTCCTGGATTCTCTATAGCGCCGGAAAGGATCCATCCTTCGTCATCGGAGGCAGGATTCCCCAGCTCGGCAGCTCGAGGCAGGGAAAGGGACGTGATTTCGTAGCAGAGGCCTGTGAGTACGATCGCAGCTTTCTACAGCTCAAGCCCGAGGCTGCCGTGGTCACCAATGTCGAGGAGGAGCATCTCGATTGCTTCAAGGACATGGAGGAGATCCTGGGCGTCTTTCAGCAGTTCATCAACCGGGTTCCCGAGACAGGGCTCCTGGTTCTGAACGCGGATGATCCCCAGACGATGAGCCTCGCCCCGGCGGCGGTATGCCGTAATATCCAGACCTTCAGTCTTGACCCGACGGTTGGCGACTGGCAGGCCTCGCAGCTCCGCTCGGGCGGTCTGGGGGCCGCCTTCATCCTGACCGGTCCCGACGGAATTCGTCAGCGCGTGGAGCTTGGCATCCCCGGCAGGCACAACGTAAAGAACGCCCTGGCCGCCGCGGCTATCTGCAGCTGGGCGGGAGTGTCGGCTGAAAAGATCAGCGAGGCGCTGGAGAGCTTCCCCGGAGTCCATCGCCGATTTGAAATTCTAGCGCGCGACCCGGTGACGGTGATCGATGACTATGCCCATCACCCCACCGAGGTGGAGGCCCTGCTGGGCGCCGCCCGCGATGTTGGCTTCAGCGGCAAGGTCATTGGCGTCTTTCAGCCGCACCAGTTTTCCCGGCTGCGGCAGATGCTGGATGCGTTCGCGGAGGCACTTGCGGGTTTTGATGAGATTCTCGTTACCAAGCCCTACAAGGCCAGGGACAGCCGCGAGGACCAGGCCGCCGTCAACTCCAACATGCTCACAAGGGAAATTGAGCTTCGCGGGGGAACGGTATCGGACACGCCGACCTTCGGGGATGCCCGGGCTCGCCTCGATGAGATCGTCCTGGCGGGGGATGCGGTGATTTTCATGGGCGCGGGGAGTGTTACCGTCCTGGCTTCGGAATACGCAGGCAAGCCGGGAGCTATCGAGATTGTAGGGAAGCTTTCGAAGGTGGGGGCCTGAGGCTGATGGCGATCACAAGAAAACCCGATTTCTCGAACCTCACCTCGATGGGGGTAGGAGGACGTCCGCGGGAGCTGTACGAACCGGAGAGTTTCGGTGAGTTCTGCGAGCTCCTGGCCGTTCTGGATGATCCCTTTATCCTGGGAGGCGGCTGCAACACCATATTCCCGGATGGGAATTTCAGCCGGCCGGTGATCCGGACCAAGAAGCTTGGCAAGCTTCATGTCGAGGAGGATGGCAGGGTCTACGCGGAGGCAGGAGTCAACATCAATCGGATCATCAGACAGACGGTTACCGCCGGCCTTTGCGGCCTGGAACAGCTCGCGGGAATTCCCGGGACAGTTGGCGGGGGTACGGTGATGAACGCAGGGAACGGACCCGATGCCTGCTTTGGTAATTACATAAAGAAGCTGCACGTCATTGCTCCGGGGGCGGGTTCCGTTGAGATCATCGACAGCGCGGAGGTTCCCTGGCGGTACCGTAATTGGGGAATGAACGATACGTATACCGGAGGGCCCGACTCCTGGATAGTCGTCGCCGTGGAGATGAGGCTCCAGCCGGGCGATGTCTCCGAGCTCCGGGCTGAGATGGAGCGGTGTGAGAGGCGAAAGGCCGACAACCAGCCCCTGAACGAGGCAAGCTCCGGCTGCATGTTCAAGAATCCCGAAGCTGGTCCATCTGCCGGAAAGTTGGTCGAGAGTTGCGGGCTGAAAGGCCTGCGCGAAGGCGGCGCATCCGTTTCGGGGATGCATGCGAATTTTATCGTGAACAGCGAACGGCACGCGAGCTCTGAAGATGTGAAGAGACTCATGGAAAGGGTGATTGAGCAGGTCTACGAACAGACAGGTTGCCAGCTCGAACCGGAGGTCGTCTTCGCCAGGGACCAGGCGCTTTTCATTGTCTGAAATAAAAGAGAGTGGCTCCCCCAGGGTTGGGAGTATTGAAATATGGCTAAAAAGAAGAAATCACGATTCGGCCCCCTGGCGATGATCGCCTCCCTTGGCAGCGGAATCAACCTGCTGAAGAACAGCGGGATGAAGCTTTGTCTGCTGCTTGGCGGCCTGCTGTTTATCTGGCTCGCGGTATCGATCAAGCATGATGTGAGATCTGACGAGAGGTTCCTGCTGGCCAATTGGCAACTGCAGCCGGGGCGGCTGCCTGCCTGGGTCACCCCGGAGATTCGCGGCCGGATCATGGAAGATTTTTCTCTCGGCAAGAGCGACCTCAGTCTTTTTGACCAGGGTGTTCTCGGCAGTCTCAAGGAGGCTCTTGAGCAGTCCCATTGGATCCGCGAGGTTCTGGATATTCGCCTGGTCTATCCGACTCCCCAGGCGGAGGGAGCGGTCAGGGCGGCAATGGTTCTTTCCACCCCGGTTGCCATGGTCCGGGTCGGGCCGAATTGCTACCTGAGCGATTCCCGGGGGAGGCGCCTTGGTGAGCCCTACAAGGCCTCGGCCAGGAGCTGGTTCAATGTACCGATTATCGAGGGGGCTCGATCCGGGATCGCCGTTCCGAAGCCCGGGTATGCATGGAGGAGCCCGGCTGTAGTTGACGGGCTCAGCGTGGCGGCAAAATTGGGCCGGGCCCGCATCTCGGAGTACTATCCGGAAAATCCAATTGAGTCGATCGACATCTCCAACGCGCGCGGCAAGGTCGATCGGAGCAAGAGCGAGATCGCATTGCGCAGCGGCCAGCTGCGGATCGAGTGGGGACGCGCCGCGACCTCAGGAGCTCACCGTGTCCTGACTGATGAGCAAAAGATAGCCAACCTGCACACCGTGCTGACCGAACCCCACTTCTGGAGGCTTACGGACCTCACTCTCCATACGCCCAGGATCACCGGACGGGTTCGCGGCGATTCGGAAGAGACCGGGAGCGGGTATTGATCAGCGACTCATCCTGTGCGTGAGTCAGCAGAGAGGCCGAGTCCTGTGGGGGGTTTTCAGGTATCGGTCACAGGGTAGAGAACGTCGAGCACTTCACTGATCTGCTCTTCAGTCATATAGCCCATTTCCAGCAGGATCTGACCAAGCTGCTTCTCCAGGAGTCCGGAGGCGCGGTTTTTAGCCTGGATGGTGAGTGCCTCGTAGAGCTGTTCAGCGCTGACAAAGCGTTTCTCTAAAGCTATTTCACCAAAAAACTTATAACGATCGCTCATCTGTTTTCTCTAAGCCGGGCAGGTCGAGTTGGAGACTGAAAGTATGGAATTGACGTCCTCAATATTTTTTATCGACTCAGTCGCCCCTTTAACTGCAGATATTCAGGCCTGGGAGCCCTCTTTGTGCCACTCTGACAGGATAATGGACCCTATATGGCCCTCCGCTGCCGATGTGGCAGTTCTCGGCGACCAGTCTAAACCATAAGGTGCTTATTTATAAATACTTAGGTCTTGGTATCAGGTTTGCATAAGGAAATGGTTCAAGATTTTTTCCAGCACAAAGAATTATTTCAGGGATCTATTGGAATGGCCAGAACACCGAAACAAATGGTTTTTGACCTCGAAGCCCAGCTTGCCTCCAGGGAGGGCGTTGAAAAACTCGCCAAGGCGGTCAAGTCGACATTGGGACCGGTCGGCTCCAATGCGGTTATCGACCGCGGCTGGGGTGAGCCGATTATCACCAAGGATGGCGCTAGTGTCGCTGAGGAGGTTGACCTCATCAATCCTTACGAAAACATGGCTGCAAAGCTGGTTCGTGAGGCGGCTGAGAAGACCTCCAACGAGGCAGGAGATGGTTCGACCACGGCAACCGTCCTGGCCGAGAGCATCTACCTCCAGGGTTTGCAGAACGTTATTGGCGGAATGAACCCGATGATTCTGTCGCGCGGAATTCGCCTCGCTGTCGACCAGGCGCTCGAAAGCCTGAAGGGATTGTCCACTCCGGTCAAGTCCAAGGACCAGGTCGTTCACCTGGCCACCGTGGCGGCCAACCAGGACAGGGAGATTGGCGAGTGCATAGCCGATGCCTTCGAGTCGGTGGGAGAGGACGGAGTCATCACCATCGAGGAGGGCAAAGAGATCGAGACCCAGGTCGAGTCCGTTGAGGGAATGGAATTTGACCGCGGCTATCTCTCCCCTCATTTCGTTACCGATGGCGACAAGATGCTCTGCGAGTTGGAGAAGCCGTTCATTCTTATCTACGAGGAGAAGCTGACCAAGCTTGCCGATCTGCTTCCTGTTATGGAGAAGGTCCTGGCGGCCAAGAGGTCGCTGCTGGTGGTTGCCGAGGACGTGGAGGCCGAGGTGCTCTCGGCCCTGGTGGTCAACAAGCTCAAGGGTGTGCTTCCCTGCGCGGCGGTGAAGGCTCCGGCCTATGGAGAGCGGCGAAAGGCCATGCTCCAGGACCTGGCGATTCTTACCGGCGGCAAGGCGATCTTCAAGGATCTTGGAGTACAGCTCGAATCTCTCGAGCTTGATGATCTCGGAGAGGCCGGGAAGGTCAGGATTACCTCCGAAGACACGATCATTGTCGCCGGCGGAGGAGAGGCCAGCGCCGTGGAGGCGAGGGCGAACGAGATTCGCAGGGAGTTGGAGGATACGGAGTCCGAGTACGACCAGGAAAAGCTCCAGGAGCGCCTGGCGAAACTGGTCGGCGGAGTCTGCGTGATTCACGTGGGAGCCGCGACCGAGAGCGATATGAAGGAGCAGAAGTCCCGCTACGAGAGCGCGCTGAGCGCGACCCGTGCCGGGCAGGCGGAGGGAATCCTTCCCGGAGGCGGCGTCGGTCTCTTTCGGGCTGCGCAGGCCCTCGCCGAGCTGGACCTTGAAGGTCTGAGCAGCGAGGAAATGGCCGGGATCGATGTTATCCGCGAGGCTCTCGAGGCTCCTATCCGGCAGCTTTGTCTCAACTCGGGTATCGAACCTGCCAGGGTGCTGCGGCAGATCCGTTCGGATGACAACATCAACCTGGGCTGCGATCTATCCTCGGACAAGAAGGACATAGTGGACATGCTGGAGGCTGGCGTGATCGATGCGACGAAGGTCGTTCGAGCGGCCCTGCAGAACGCGGCGAGCGTTTCCACTCTGCTTCTCACAAGTGATACGATGATCGCCGAGATCCCCCAGGAAGAGGATGAAGATGACCACCATCACCACCATCACGACGATGGCATGGGAATGGGCGGCATGGGTGGAATGGGCGGCATGGGCGGTATGGGTGGAATGGGCGGCATGGGCGGCATGGGCGGTATGGGTGGTATGGGCGGTATGGGTGGTATGGGCGGTATGGGAATGTAAGGTTTCCTGGAATTAAGGATTATAGAAATGGCTAAACAGATTCTTTTTGATAGTGACGGTCGGCAGAAGCTGACCGCCGGGATGCAGACCCTGGCAAAGGCCGTGAGCTCGACTCTCGGACCTTCGGGGAAGAACGTGGTTATCGACAAGAGCTTCGCGGGACCCGTCTCGACCAAGGACGGAATCTCGGTTTCCAAGGAGATCGAGCTTCCTGACCCGTTTGAGAACATGGGGGCGAAGATCCTCAACGAGGTCGCATCGAAGACGAATGACAATGTCGGTGACGGCACGACCACCGCGATCGTTCTTGCCAGCAGCATGATCGAGGAAGGGCGGAAGTTTGTCGCTTCGGGCGTGCAGGCCCAGTCCATCCGGCGCGGCATGGACCTTGCCGCGAAAGCCGTTGAGGATGTGGTGCTTGGCCTGGCGAAGAAGGTTGAGGGCTACGATCAGATCCGGCACGTCGCCTACATTTCCAGCAACTCGGATAACCAGATCGCTGACCTTCTTGCTGAGGCGATGGAGAGCGTGACCAACGATGGAGTCATCACCATCGAAGAAAACAAGGGCACCGAGACCTACCTTGAGGTGGTCAAGGGGCTCCAGTTCGATAAGGGCTTCTGCTCGCCGTATTTTATTACCGACCCGGCGAATCTGAACACCGAGTACGAGGATGTCCACATTCTCTTCTTCGAGAAGAAGATCACCGCCGTCCACGAGCTCGTTCCATTGCTCGAGAAGGTCGCGCCAACAGGCAAGCCGCTCGTGATCGTAGCTGAGAATGTCGAGGCCGAGGCGCTCGCCGCCCTGGTTATCAACAAGCTCCAGGGCGTTCTGAAGGTTGTGGCCGTCAAGTCTCCCGGCTTCGGGGATCGCAGGAAGTCGCTGATGGAGGACATGGCGATCCTCACCGGCGGCGTCTTCATCTCCGAGGACATTGGAGTGGGTCTCGACCAGGTCGAGCTCGAACATCTCGGCAGCGCCAAGAAGGTCGTTGTCGACAAGGAGAAGACCATCATTATCGACGGCGCTGGGAAGCAGAAGGCCATCGATGAGCGTCTCAACCAGATCAACATCCAGATGGAGCAGACCACCTCGACCTATGACAAGGAGAAATTTACCGAGCGTAAGGCCAAGCTCGGCGGCGGCATTGCCGTTCTCTACATTGGTGGTCACACCGAGCTTGAGATGAAGGAACGCAAGGACCGGGCAACCGATGCGCTGCATTCCACCCGGGCGGCCGCCGAGAGCGGCGTGATCCCCGGCGGGGGCACGGTCTTCGTGCGGGCCATCAAGGCTCTCAGCAAGGTCAAGGCCAAGGGTGATGAGGCTTTCGGAGTCAAGGTGGTTGCCGCGGCCCTGGAGGCTCCGCTTCGCAAGATCGCGGAGAATGCCGGCTACGACCCGGGAGATGTCCTGGTCGAGGTCAGCGAGCTCAAGGGAGCGAAGGGCTTCAACGCGCTGAGCGGCGAATACTCCAACCTGGTCAAGGATGGAGTGATTGATCCCACGGATGTCGCGCTCACGGCCCTTAAAAACGCGGTCAGCATAGCCGGCCTCAACCTGACTACGGATGCCCTGATTACGGATGTGGGCGAGCATGACGCACCGGTCGTCAATGCCGTCACCTGACAGGCAGCGCGGTTAGTCCAGGGTCGCGTTGACCTGCTGGACGTTTACCGGCCGGACAGGGGGTGTTACCCTGTGTGCAATGGCTGGAGAATTCTCTCCGGCGACGCTGAGGACCGGGGGCCTGTTCCTGTTGTTTCGGCGGGTTATTGGTGAAATCTGATGGGGAGCAGCAACTCCACAATGTCCAAGCGGGACTATTACGAGGTCCTGGGTGTTTCCAGGGAGGCGTCGGATT
>CAJWMA010000041.1 GCA_913042995.1 uncultured bacterium
CGAT
The DNA here is from genome assembly GCA_913042995.1 of uncultured bacterium. GTDB lineage: Bacteria > Planctomycetota > UBA8108 > UBA8108 > UBA8108 > UBA8108. The sequence continues at coordinate 5 of CAJWMA010000041.1, forward strand.
AATAAGGACGAGTACGCGGTGCTGCGCTGCACCGAGGAGATGTGCGCAGGTGAGCCCTATCGCCGCCATGAGATGGGGAATCTCGATGAGATCGATGGGATCGAGCCCGGCGCTCTGATGGATTTCTACAGGGACTGGTCCTCGAGCGCTCCCCTCTCTCTCTATGTTTGCGGGGACGTCGACCCAGGCCAGGTTCGAGAGATGGCGGCCGCGGCCTTCTCCTTCGAGCGTTCAGAGACGAAGTCCCTGTCGGCGCTGCCAGCCGCCGTGGAGGTCGGCCAGGCGCGGGAGGTTCGCGAGCAATTCGAGGTTAACCAGGCGAAACTGGTCCTGGGTTTCCGTCACGGCATCCGTCCCGGAGATGATGCCTATGAGGCCCTGCTGCTGCTGAACGCCATCCTGGGCGGCTTTTCTCATTCGAAGCTGTTTCAGAATGTTCGCGAGAAGGCGAGTCTTGCCTATTCGGCCCGCTCCTGGGTCGAGCGTACCAAGGGTCTTCTCTACATGTCCTGCGGCATCGCTACCGAGAATTACGAACAGGCGTTGGAGATCTCCCTGGCCCAGCTGGAAGCCATCAGCGAGGGTGAGATCAGCGACGGGGAATTCGATGCTTCCCTGAAGACGATCCTCAACCAGAACCGTATGCTGGAGGATAACTTTCCGGCGCTGGTGGGTAGCGATTTCATCTGGCGGCTTCATGGCGGGGAGCTTGATCTTGCCGGCCTGCGCGAGCGCCTGGAGAAGGTCAGCAGGGATGACATCGCCGCCGCGGCCGCTACGATCCGCCACGACACGACCTATTTTCTGCACTCTTGAAGATTGGGCTTTCCCCCTGGACTGGATTCGAAACGATGACCGGCCTTGAACTTGAAAAGCTGAGCAACCTTACTCTGAAGGAAGAGGTCTACAGGGCGACTTTGCCTTCGGGGCTCGAGGTCTCTTTCTGTCCGAAGCCCGGTTTTCAGAAGCGCTACGCCTGCTATTCGACGCGCTTTGGGTCGATTGACAATGAGTTCACCGGCAGCGGCGGAGAGTCCCTGCGGGTACCTGATGGGATCGCTCACTTTCTCGAGCACACCCTGTTTGAGACCCCCAGGGGCAACGCCTCGGATCTGTTCGCGCTCAACGGGGCCTCAAATAACGCCAGCACTTCCTTCACCCAGACAACCTATCTCTTTGCCGCCAGCGACCGTTTCTGGGACAACCTGGGCCTGTTGATTGATTTCGTCGAGAACCCCTGCTTCCAGGACGATAAGGTCGAGAAGGAGCGCGGAATCATCGAGCAGGAGATCAAGGGCTATGATGACAACCCGGGGTGGGTCAATTATCGCGGGCTGCTCGGCAATCTTTTCAGCGAGCATCCGGTGCGAATCGATATTGCAGGAACAGTCGAGACGATCGCGGAGATTGACACCGCCACCTTGCAGAGCTGCTACGACCGCTTTTACCACCCCTCGAATATGCATCTCTTCGTGGTCGGAGATCTCGATCGGCAGGAGCTCTTTGAGTTCGTGGCCGAGAGGTCGCGCGCCGGAGCGGCGCTCGGGGGGGAGCTCGAGAGAAAATACCCGGTCGAGTCTGCCGAGGTGTTCAAGGCCGAGGGAGAGGTGGAGATGGACGTGGCCTCCGCCAAGTTCATTCTCGGTTTCAAGGAGACCGGGGTTCCTCTCGCGGGGGAGGAGCTGGTGCGCAGAGAGCTGCTCAGTGATCTTGGCCTCGACCTGCTCTTCGGCAGCTCCAGCGACCTCTTTCGGGAATTGTACGAGAAACAGCTCGTTCACGATCAGCTCTGGAGCGGCTACGACACACTTGGCGGGGTGGCTTACGCCATGGTGGGAGGTGATACATCCAGCCCGGATGAATTCCCCGGACGTCTCCTGGATGGGATTGAGAGTTGTCTTGGCGAGGCTCTCAGCCAGGACAACTTTGAGCGCAAGAAGAGGCAATTCATCGGAGATTTCGTTCGCCGCTTCAGCAGCCTGGAGTTTATCGCCCACGGATTCACCACCTACCTGTTTCGCGACTTCGATCTTTTTTCACTCATCGATCTGATCAACGGGCTGGAGAGGGAGATGCTAGAGGAGCACCTCCGATCTCTTCTTGACCCGGACCGGCATTCCATCTTCAAGATCATTCCCCGGAGCAGTTGAGTCGCCATGGCCAGGACAGCGGAGAACTTGAACGATGATGGTTGAGCCCGGAGGTAAGGAGATGTCCGCCGGCAGTCCCGGCCTGGTCTGTCCCGAGACCCACCTGCCGCTGGAGCCGGCCTCCGCGGAGCTTCTCGAGAGCCTGGCAGAGCGCCAGCGCCGGGGGGAGCTCGCGACCATCGGAGGCGAGACCATCGATGAGCTTCCAACCGGAGCCTGGGTTCGCGGCGATGGGGCGCTGCTCTACCTGGTGATCGATGGCATCGCCAGGATGGTCATCGAGGATGCGGTGAGCCTGGAGGAAGATGGCTCGGCTGCCGGAGGGTAGAGCTCGGTCTCAGGCTTCGTGTTTTTCGACGGCCGCCGCAGTTTTCAGGATCTTCATCGACAGGTTGTCGTCTTCAAGATTCAGTTCGGCTGTCTCGCCGGCTTTGATCTGGCCGAGAATGATCATCTCAGAGATGGGATCTTCGATTCTTTCTTCGAGAACCCGGCGGATCCCGCGGGCTCCGGTCCTGTCGTCAAAGCCATTGTCGATCAGGCACCGCTTCGCCTCCTCGGTGACCTCCAGCTTGAACTCCTTGGCCGCCAGGCGCTCTTCCACCTTTGCCAGCTCGAGATCAAAAATCTGTGTGACCTCGGCGTGGGTAAGGAATCCGAAGGGCACGATCGCATCCACCCGGTTCAGGAACTCCGGCCGGAAGTGATTGTCGAGAGCCTCCGCGACGAATGTCTGGATGCTTCCATCATCATCGGAATCTTGAGAGTCGGGGTGGAAGCCCAGGGATCCCTGGTTGAGAGTGGCCCTGGCTCCAAGGTTCGACGTCATGATCAGGATTGTATTTTTGAAATCGATGGTTCGCCCGAAGCCATCGGTCAGGCGTCCCTCTTCGAGAATCTGCAGCAGCATATTGGCCATATCCGGGTGCGCCTTTTCGATTTCGTCGAGCAGCACGACGGAATAGGGTTTCCGACGGATCTTTTCTGTAAGCTGACCGCCTTCTTCGTAGCCGACGTAGCCCGGAGGTGAGCCGATGAGCCGGCTGATACTGTGCTGCTCCATGTATTCCGACATGTCGAGGACCATCATCGCCTCCGGATCGCCGAAGAGGAAGTTGGCGAGAGCCTTGGCAAGGAGAGTCTTGCCGACCCCCGATGGCCCGACAAAGATGAACGAACCCATGGGACGGTTCGGATCTTTCAGGCCGGCCCGTGAGCGGCGGATGGCGCGGCTGGTCCTGGAGACCGCGAGATCCTGCCCTACAACGGTCTTGTGCAGTATCTCCTCGAGTTTTGCCAGCCGCTCACTTTCTTTTTCTTCGAGGTTGGAGAGGTTGATTCCGGTCATCTGGGAGATGGTGTCCCGTACCGTGTTGGCCGTGACCTCGCCGTCGATTTCGCGGGAGCTCCTCTTCCACCTCAGGATTTCCTCGTCCTTGTTGATTTTGAGTCTCTCGACCTTGTCCCTGATGGAGGCGGCCAGCTCAAAGTCCTGGCTGTGCACCGCATCGTCCTTGTCTCCCTCGAGGCGATCGATGTCGACCTCGAGCTCGGTCAGGTCCGGCGGCCTGGTGGTTTTCTCCAGCCTCTCTCTCGAGCAGGCCTCATCGATCACGTCGATCGCCTTGTCGGGAAGATAGCGTCCCGAGATATACCGCTGCGAAAGCTCGACGGCCGCCTTGATCGCTTCGTCGCTGATGCGAATCCTGTGATGGCCTTCGAACCCATCCCGCAGCCCCCGGAGAATCTCGACAGCCTCTCCCTGGGAGGGAGGGTCGATGATGACGGTCTGGAACCGGCGCTCCATGGCGCCGTCTTTTTCTATATGTTTGCGGTATTCATCAAGGGTGGTGGCGCCGATGCACTGGATCTCTCCGCGTGAGAGCGGAGGCTTGAGAATGTTGGCGGCGTCCAGGGAGCTCTCCGATGCGCCGGCTCCCATCATCGTGTGGATCTCATCGACAAAGAGAATGATGTTTCTGGCCTCGATGACCTCCTTGATGATGCTCTTGAGGCGCTTCTCAAATTCTCCCCTGTACTTCGTTCCCGCCAGCACGGCGGCGAGGTCGAGATTGATCACGCGCTTGTCAGAGAGCATCTCGGGGATGTTGTGGTCCGCGATGCGCTGAGCGAGGCCCTCGATAATCGCCGTCTTTCCGACGCCGGGCTCGCCGATAACCACTGGGTTGTTCTTGGTCTTGCGGCTGAGGATCTGGATGATTCTCTGGATTTCTGAGTCTCGGCCGATCACCGGGTCAAGCTTGTTGAGCGTGGCCTGGGCTGTCAGGTCAATGCTGAATGAATCGAGGACAGCCAGCTTCGGGCCGCCGGTTTTCGGGAAGCTGTAGTTGTCCTGTTTCGGCTGTTCTTCGTCGGGGTTGGGGCCAAGCATTGACATGATAGTACTCTCGATGTTTTCTCCGTTCAGGCTGAGGTCGCGGAGTATTCGCGCTCCGGCCCCTTCCTCTTCCCTGATCACTCCAACCAGGATGTGTTCGGTGGAGACGAACGAATGTCCGTTGCGCGCCGCCTGCTCGCTCGCGATCTGGATGCATCGCTTGGCATGGGGGGTGAAGGGAATCGCATCTTCGCGCGCTCTCACCTCGACCCCGGCAAGGCTCTCTTCGATCAGGTGCTGCATCCTGTCGAGATCAACCTCTTCTTTCAGCAACGCCTGGATCGCTATGCTGCCTCGCTGGGATACGATAGCGTGGAGGAAGTGCTGGGTGTCGACGTAGTCGTGTGAACGATTACGGGCGGTCTCACCAGCCGCCAGGAGTATCTTTTCAGCTCGCTCAGTGAACTTTACAGCCATAAAACCTGTACCTTCCTAGCCTTGGTTTTTCTGCCTCGATGGCGCGAGGGTTCGACATTCGAGTCCTTTTCGAGCCGAAGAAATCTATCCTACCCAGTGAAGTTTGCAAGTCGCCCTGGAGGCGATAAGGCCAAATCCCGCATGATCAGGCGTTTTTTCCGCCTCTGTGCCCGTTTAAATTATTTAAGAGATGACCCCAATAATGCGAAAAATCGGGTTATGGGTATTCGCCGCGGACCGGTGCCATCCGAGGCGGTCGGAAGCGGTTCGTGATTCGGAAAAGTGACAACCCCGAGGCGTGGAGCTGTCGGCTGGCCTGGATTTGGGGCGATCCAGAGATGAAAACAGCCGGTTTCCAGGGCAAAAATCGCCTTCACCGACCTGTTCCACGGAGTAAATACTCACAGTGAGTCAGGCGAGGGAAGCCTAAGCCCTTTTAACAAAAAGCCTTAAGGGCAAATGCCCGGTTGTGAAAAAATTGTGGAATTTGGAGTCGGTAGTCTTGACTGGAAATTCGACAAAGGCTATATTTGTTGCTGTTCGAGACGGGTAATACCGCCCCGGACCCAACTCTAAATATTAAGTTTCTCTTCACTTCTTTTCTAAGGGCGTCTTAACTCCTCTGAGACGTCCTTCTTTTTTGTCCGCATTTTCCTGCGCGGGCAATATCACAGGCCTGGAAAAACCTTTTCCAGGCAATGTGGCTCTTACCAGGCGCCTCCAACTCCCCAGGGGAGGGGATCAGATCCCGGCGTTGAAGACCTTCCACTCGTCCGCGAACCAGACCAGCTGTTTGATGTAAAAGATGAAGGGAACAGGAGTTCCGTCAATCTTCAACAGCAGCTTGCTCTGGCTCATGGTGGGCACCTTCTTTTTGAAGATGCTGTTGTTGGGGGTGAAGGTCATCTTGCCGGGGACAAATTCGTGCTCGAATTTCTTGTCCTTGACGGCCTTGAGCGTCTGGGTGACGGCATCCAGATTCTGCGACTCAAGCGAGACGCCGAGGATATTGTAGCCGCCGCTGGTAAGAATGGCTTTCAGGTCCGCGTCGACGATCATGAATTTTTTGACCTCGTCGGGATTGCCAGTTTCAAAGGCCCTTCCCAGGAGGATCATCCTGTTCTTCAGGGAAGCCAGCAGCTTTTTTTCATCGATCCCCTCTGGGGGAGCCGCCGTTTTCGCAGGTTCAGGCACCTTCACGGTTTCCGGCGGAGGCGGGGGCTTCGCGACATTTCCTTCGGGTTTTTCAGGCGGTGCTTCTGCAGGTTTCTTTTCCGGTTCTTTACCGGCGGCCGCGGCCACCGGCTCTTCAGGTTGGATGTTCTTTCGAAGCTGCTCGAGATCCCCAGGCAATTTCCTGGCCGGTTTCGTTTCGTTGGCCGGTTTTTCTGTGGGCGTGGTCGTCAATCCATTCGCAGGCTCCGGCGAGCTTTGCCTGGAGCAGGAGAAGAGGGTGCAGGAGAGAACCAGGAGGAAGCCGGGGGTTGATCTCCTGACGGCGGCGAAGGGGCTTCCGCCGGGTAAATAGAACTTAGTCATCCAGCTTGAACTCCATACCGGGTTGGGTAACCACCGCCCTTATCACGGGGCCTCTACCAGATACATTAAGATATTTCGGTGGCGGGGAATACCAGGGAGCGGAAAGTTTTTTCCTCCTGGCGGGTCTTCGCCGAGCCGTGGTTCGTCCGTTCACCTTCATTGACACTCCCCGGAGCCTGGACTACCATCCCGGGGGTGCTCGCCCGGGTCGAAAATTCGGAGCGCACCGGTATGATACCGGGTACGGGGCGATGCCTGTACAGCTCTGAACGTATGGCCTTCCGGCTTCAACCACGTTTTATTACGGTACCTGTTCTTCTTATGCTGCGATTCGAGATCCGGCAACACGGCAAAAAACCTTACCAGTTTGAGAGCGTCAAGAGCACGGTCTTTGTCGGGCGTGATCAGTCCATGGACCTGGTGCTGGATGACCCGAGGGTCTCGCGCCAGCACGCGGTCATTACCAGTAAGGATGGGAACTATTTCATCCAGGATGTGGGAGGGCGCAACCCGGTCAGGGTTAACAGGAAGGTGGTGGTTCGTCATCTTCTGCGGAAGGGAGACGCGGTTCTTCTGGGGAATACCCATCTGAAATTCCAGGAGGCGGGAGATGACCCCGCGGGGACCGACCTCAGCGGTGCAGGTGAAGCAGTCGATGATGCGTCAGCGGTCGTCGATGCCCGTGAGACGTTCCAGAATCTCAGGGACACGCCTGATATTCTCAGCTCGGAGAGGACTGTCTCCGGCACCGTCGATGATGAGGAAGACCTGGTGTCGGTTGGAGGGGCCGCCAGAAACCTGAGGATCCTGCGCAATTTCAGTGAGCTCATCAGGAACATTTCCGATCGCCAGCGGCTGCTCGAGTCGGCCCTGCACGCGGCGCTGGACAACCTCGATGTCAAGTATGGCTTCATTGGTCTGTTCGGGCCGGGAGGCGAGCTCGAGATCCGGGTGCAGAGGAGTCCGCGTGATCCCGCCGGGCCGATTTCCTACAGCTCCTCGATTGTCGAGCGGGCGCAGCAGGAGGGAATCGCGATTCTCTTCGATGCGGAAGGAGACTCCGGCCCATCGCGAGCCGGGCTTGATTCACGCAGTCTCAAGCAACTGCAGATCTCCAGCGCCATGTGCCTGCCTCTGTTCAAGGCCGAGGAGGTCTATGGCGTTCTCTATGTCGATGACCGGGGCCGGGAGACTCCCTTCACGGAGGAGGATCTCTACTTCGCCAACATTCTCAGCAACCTGATCTGCCTGGCGGTGGAAAAAGAGGAACTCTATGAGCAGATTCGCGATGAGAACATCGAGCTGAAGACCATCCTGCACCAGAAGAATCGTTTCATTAGCGTCAGTCCGCAGATGAAGGAGGTTCAGCGCCGGGTCAAGCGGGTAGCCGGTTTCGATACGACTGTTCTGCTCAGCGGTGAGAGCGGCACGGGTAAGGGCTTGCTGGCCCGGGCGGTGCACGACCGTTCGATGAGGCGAGCCCGCCCATTTGTCGAGGTCAACTGTTCGGCTATCGAGGAGGGGCTGCTGGAGCTCGAGCTCTTTGGCTGCGAGCCTGGCCATGATATCGCCGGGGTCGATTCCCGGGGCAAGGCCGGCAAGCTCGAGCTGGCGGACGGAGGGACGCTCTTTCTCGATGATGTCGATGGCATGAGCCTCGATGCCCAGGCGAAGATCCTGAGCGCCCTGGAGAAGGAGGCCGTTGATCGCCTGGGCTCGACCGCTGGAAGAGGCGTCGATCTGCGCATCATTGCCGCGAGCAACCGGCCGCTCTCCGCCTCCGTTGAGGAAAAGAGCTTCCGGGAAGATCTCTACTACAGGTTGAAGGTCTTCCAGATCGAGCTCGCGCCCCTGCGGGAGCGCCGAGAGGACATTCTCCCCCTGGCGCAGCATTTCCTCTCTGTTCTTCAATACGAGGATCGAGGCCCGGTGGATCTCTCGCCCCGGACCAAGGAGCTGCTCATGGCCTATCACTGGCCGGGAAATATTCGCGAGCTGAAACATTTCATCGAGGAGGCCTTCCTGGTCTCTAACGGTACCACCATCTACCCCGAGAACCTGGCGGATGATCTGCGGCGTGAGGACAATCCCCAGCCCTCCGGGACTCTCTCTGAGATCGAGGCTCAGCACATCAGGAAGGTTCTCCAGAGCGTCAACTGGAACAAGCGCCGCGCCTCGGAGGTCCTGGGCATCAACCGCTCGACGCTGTACGAGAAAATACGTCTCTACCACATCGAGAAACAGGAAGATCTGCCGCCGGGAGAGGAAGATGGGAGTCCGGATTGAGCCGGGGGTTTTTGGCTTACAGGAGTTGGTTTCTTGACAAACCAGCGGTGGGATAATATTTACTCAGAGGCGATAATTATCCGTCTGTCGCCGCTCTCTTGCGGGCGCGGGCCTGGTGTCGTCGAGTCATCGAAATAGAATCTTTGAACAGGAAGGCTTCATGTCAGAATCAGTGAGTCCGGTCATCGAGGGAATGGGCGAACATATCAAGCGCACGGTCGAGCTGCTCGAAAAGACAGATCTCGATGCGGTCAGCGCCCTGGTCGATAAGCTCTTCGAAGCTTACCAATCCGGTACGCGTGTGTATATCTGCGGCAACGGGGGCTCGGCCGCCACGGCGAGCCATTTCTCCGAAGATCTCGCAAAGAGCACCATCAAGGATCAGGCGGTCCAGAAGCGTCTTCGGGTGAGCAGCCTGACGGACAGCGTTCCCTTCATCTCGGCGCTGGGCAATGACTGGGGCTATGACACCATCTTTCGGGAGCAGCTCGTGACAGTCGCTGAAGAGGGTGATGTGCTCATCTCCATCAGCGGCTCCGGCAACAGCCCGAATGTCGTCAGCGCCGTTCAATGGGCTTCGGAGAACGGGTTGTTTACCGTTGGCTTCAGCGGATTCAATGGAGGCAAGCTCAAGGGGATGGTTGACCTGAGCATTCACAGCCCGGTTCTCGATATGGAGATTGCTGAGAACACCCACATGGTTGTCGTGCATCTCGTGGTCAGCGGTTTGCGCGCGAGGATCAACGAGGCAGCCTGAAGCGTCCAGGCGGTTTGCTAATTCGGGGGCTCGGTTTTAATGGCAGAAAAGAACGGGACTCACGAACGTCCAGACGGCGCCTCCCTGCGTCTCTACGATGCCAATCTAAACCGTGCATCCGAAGGTCTGAGGGTAGCCGAGGACGTCTGCCGTTTTCATCTCGACCTGCCCGGCCTTGCGGCGGAGCTCAAGGAATTGCGTCACCAATTGCTCTCGGTCCCTCCCGGCGCAGGGCTTTCGAGAGAGGACCTTCTGCGGGCGAGGGACATCGAGGGAGATGTCGGGCGAGATAGCGCGACTCCGGAATCTTCCAGCGAGCCGGTCGATCTTACCGAGACGGCCTACAGGAACCTGCGCCGAGGCGCCGAGGCGATTCGTGTTCTCGAGGAGGTTAGCCGCAGCCAGGGCGGAGCCCCCGGAGTCCTGCAGGAGCTGCGTTACCGGGTTTATTCGATCGAAAAGGCCATGCTGAGCCTTGTTGATGTGACGGCGCGCCGCGGCGAGTTGCTCGAGGCCGCCCGCGTCTGCCTGCTGGCAACCGCTGAGACCTGCCCGGGGGACAAGCTTGCCGCCGTGGTACGGAGTTGCATTGATGCCGGGGCCGGGATGATCCAATTGCGCGAGAAGAACCTCGATGACAGTGAGCTCCTCGAGCGCGCAAGGGCCTTGCGGGAGGTCTGCTCGGCGGGGGGCGCGCTTTTCGTGGTGAATGACCGTCCTGACATCGCCCTGCTGAGTCACGCAGATGGAGTGCATCTCGGGCAGGAGGATCTCCCTCTTTCCCAGGCCCGGCGTATTGTCGGTGACAATGTACTCATCGGCCGTTCAACCCACTCTCTCGAGCAGGCCAGGGAAGCCGCGCGTGAAGGAGCCGACTATCTCGGCGCCGGGCCGGTATTCGAGACCTCGACAAAGGATGCGGGGCCTCTGCTTGGCGTGGACGGCCTGGGCGCCATCCTTGAAGGCGTGAGCCTGCCCGTTTTCGCGATTGGCGGTCTGACAGGTTCGAATGTTTCCCTGGTGCGCGAGGTCGGAGGCGAGCGGATTGCGGTCTGCTCAGCCGTTTTAGGCAGCCCCAGTCCTGAAAAAACGGTTGGCGGGCTTTGCTCGGTTCTTGCCTGAAAAGAGTGGTCTCCTCTTCTTCTAATCGCCTCGCTGCTCTATAATTCTTCGCATGAGTGAACACTCCAGACAGCGAATTCCCAGCATGCTGTTATCCCTGGTCCCCGGCTGGGGGCACGTCTACTGGGGAAGGGAGGCTCTCGGTCTCGGCATCTTTTCCGCAGCGGCGCTCGTGGGTTTCGGCTTTCTCAACACCTGGCTTGTCTACCAGGGAGCCGGAAAGACGACAATGGTCTGGGTTTTCGGGGTCGTCTTCTGTCTCGTCATGGCGGCCAACTGGATCGATATCTTTCTGCGTACCGATCCGGCCCGTGTTGGTGAGGACGATCGCCGGCGCAAGCTGTGTATTCAGCGCGGTACCGCCGCATATCTGCAGGGCGACCTCGACGTAGCTCTGGGAGAGTTCAAGGAATGCCTGAAGATTGAACCGAATTGTCCCGAGGCGCTTTTTCGTATCGGCGTCCTGGCCGCGCGCCAGGGTGACATCGAGATCGCCCGTACCGGCCTGCGCCGCGCTCTGCGTTACGATGTCGGAGGGAAGTGGACATGGGAAATCGAACACGAGTTTATTCGGCTCGATGCGGAGATGGCCGCGTCGGCGGAGCACGGCCATGACGAGGGGGAAGAGGAGGAGCCTCGTGAGGAAGCTCTTGATGAGAGCGCCCCCGAACCCGAAAGAGAGGAGGAGGCCGAGCACGCCTCGGCGTGAGGATGGTCACCTATAAAGATTCAGGGGTAGACATTGACGCCGGCAATGCCGCCGTCGAGCGTATCTCCAGTCACGTCCAGAGTACCTATACGCCGCAGGTTCTGACCGGAAGCCATGGAGGCTTTGCCGGGATGTTCCGGCTCGATTATCCCAGGGGGACCATCGAGAAGGACTTCAAGGATCCGGTCCTTGTTGCCTGTACCGATGGAGTCGGTACCAAGCTCGAGGTCGCCTACAGGATGGGGATCTCGAATACGATCGGGATTGACCTGGTGGCGATGTGCGTCAATGACCTCATCGTCCAGGGAGCGAAGCCCCTGTTCTTCCTCGATTACATCGCCGTGGGGAAGATGGAGCCTGATACGATCAGCGGACTGGTCGAGGGTATCGCCGAGGGCTGCAGGCAGTCCGGCTGCGCCATTCTCGGCGGCGAGACCGCCGAGATGCCCGGCTTCTATCCGCCCGGCCACTACGAGCTGGCCGGCTTCTCCGTGGGCGCGGCCGAGAGGAAGCGTCTTATACTCGGAGACCGGGTCGAGGCGGGAGATAAGGTCATCGGCCTGGTGTCGAGCGGTTTTCATTCCAACGGCTACTCCCTGGTGCGAAAGGTGTTTCTCGGTAAGCGCGCCAGCGCGAAGAGTCTCGAACGGGTTCTACCGGGGTGTGACCGGCCCCTTGGCGAGACGCTGCTGGAGCCGACCCGTATCTACGTGAAGCCTGTTCTCTCCGTTCTCGATGCCTATCGGCAGAAGCGGCCGGTTCACGCCATCAGCCATATCACCGGCGGCGGGCTCATCGAGAATATCCCGCGCTGTCTTCCCGGCAATCTCGATGTGGTTATCCAGCGCAAGGCCTGGAAGCCGCCGGCTATCTTCACCCACCTCGCCAAGAGGGGTAAGGTTCCCAGGGCCGAGATGTACCGTGTCTTCAACATGGGGATCGGGATGGTGCTCGTGGTCTCGCGCCACTTCGCCGGCTCGATTCTGAGGCAACTCCAGGATGAGGGAGAGCCCGCGGTAGAGATCGGCGAGGTGGTCAAGGGCAAGGGCAAGGTGAAGTTCAAGTAGACCCGGGCAGGGGTTAGAGAGCCAGCTCGCCGGAGTAGACCTCGGTCGCCGGGCCTGTCATCCAGACATTGCCATCCCGTCCGCTTCCATCCCAGCGGATCTTGAGGTCGCCGCCCCGCAGGTGGACGACCGCTTCGCGGTCACACCAGTCGTTGAGCACGCCGGCGACGACGGCGGCGCAGGCTCCTGTGCCGCAGGCGAGGGTCTCGCCGCTGCCTCTCTCCCAGACCCTGAAGTCCAGCGCGGTGCGCGAGCGGGGCACGACAAATTCTGTGTTCACTCTCTCCGGGAACCAGGGGTGGTTCTCAAAGCGGGGGCCCCATTCCTCCAGGGGCAACTGGCCCAGCTCCGGCAGCTCGACGCCTTCGGGAGCCCGGGTTTCATCGAGCCGGATGACGGCGTGAGGGTTGCCCATCGAGATGCCGGTAAGCTGAAAAAGCAGACCCTCCATCTCCAGCGGGATGCGGATAGCCGCCTCCTCCGCGTCTTCGCCATCAGTCAGCGGGACCTCGCCCCGCTTCAGGCCGGGGGCGCCCATATCGACCGCTACCTCGCTGACCTTGCCAGCGGCGTTCGCCTCTATCAGCAGTTTTTTGGTTCCGGCATCGGTCTCCACCCGGAGTTCTCGCTCTTCGGCGATCCCGTGGTCATGGACGTACTTGGCAACACAGCGGATCCCGTTGCCGCACATCTGGCCTCGGCTTCCGTCCGCGTTGTACATCTCCATGCGGCAGTGGCTCCCGGCTTCGTCTGGCGGCTGGATGAGGATCAGGCCGTCGGAGCCGATTCCGAAGTTCCTGTCGGAGACCTTCCTGGAGAGTTCGGCGGGATCTTCGATGGTTGTTTCAAAGCCGTTGATATAGACGTAATCGTTACCGAGGCCGTGCATCTTGGTGAATTTCACAGTCATGCCCGGCATCTTAGCGGAAAAAATCGCCGTTCAGACTATTTTTTGCACCTGAGCGGCGTGGGCAGGATCGTCTAAACTGACAGGACACCGTTTTTTATTAAGGCTATGGACGATGATGTGTTTTTCAGAGGGCCGGTCGCGCTGGGGTAGAGGCCTTGTTGCGCTTATGCTGGCAGCCGCGCTATTGCAGCCAGGCGGTTCTATAGACGCCCTCCAGGATGAAAAGCCCGCCGAGGGCGGGGTGAAAAAGAAGAAGTCGCCCATTCCAGAGTTGGCGGCCGACCAGCTTCCGAAGCAGACGCGGGCGCGTCCCGACCCCGCGAAGTCCCAGGTCGAGCTCGATACGATCCATGTGACCATCGTTGAGATGGCCCAGACGATGGCCGGCAAACGCTACACTCCGCAGACGAGGGTGGTGCAGAACTATCTTGGCGAGTATCTCCGGCGGGCGGGCTACAGAATTGTCGAGAATCCTGCCAAGGCCCGCTACCGGGTGAGCGGCAAGATCTCGACGATCTTCGATACGGAGCTTATCCTCCGCAACAAGATCATCGCCTGGAAGTATGCCGGGACCATCACCGCCAAGCTGCAGGATGCCAACGGCAAGGTTCTCCAGGAGATTGACATTCCCGAGGTCTTTCGACTCAACGTTAAGAGTGAAAAGTCGGCGATCTGGGATCTGCGCCGCTTCCTGGCCCATATTATCTATTCCGAACTCTGCCTGAAGGGAGATGAACTGACCAACGGAAGAATCGTCAGCCTCATAGAGTCTCTTGCCGTCGACTCTTTTGACCAGGTGGAGGACATCGAGGCATCCGCGGTTGTCGAGAAGCTGGCGGACCACGGTCTCGAGGCGGTTCCCTATCTTCTGCAGGCGCTGACTGATACTCGGACCGTTATGGTCAAGGCGGCCTACCCGGGGCTGAAGGTACCGACCGATCTGAAGATCTACCATCTCGCCGACAAGACCCTGGAGGAGATTTTTCAGAAGGTGAGCAGGATGGAGCTGAAGACGCCCCCGCAGCTTCGCTTCTATATCATCGCGGGATGGGAAAACGAGTGGCGGCGCTTCTGTAAGCCTTTCCGGGAATCTCCAGAGGCCGACCGCCGCAAGCACGCCCTGCTGAAAAAATCGGCGGGCGCCGTGCCGGAGAAAAACCTCCGGGTTCTCGATTTCTCCCTCTACGGGAAAAAACCCGGCAAGGGCAAGGGTGGGGAGCCGAAAGAGGCCGATAAAGAGCCCTCGGAGGATAAGGCGGAGCCGAAAAAGCAGCCCTGAGCCTGAAAGCCCCGCTTTTTTGCAAGTCCCCTGATCGGGCTGTGTTGCAGTCTTCCTTCGGGACAGATATACTCGTCCGACTGGCTCTGTATTGTAACGATGGCATGGTAGCGCCTGTTTGAGCTTGCTCACGGCGCCGGCTGCCGCGCCTACCACTGGTCGAACAGTTTGCATCTGGAGGCAAAGAATGGCGGTAACGATTCGGATTCCCACTCCTCTGAGAAAATTCACCGATGGCAAGAGCGAGGTGGATGTAGAGGGAGGCACGGTCCGTGAGATCTTCGATGATGTCGAGAATCGCCACGGCGGCCTGAAGGATAAGATTTTTGACGATGCCGGAGAGGTCCGGCGTTTCATCAATGTATTCGTCAATGGCGAAGATGTTCGCCATGCCGAGGGACTTGATACCCCGGTGAAGGATGGCGATGAACTGAGCGTGGTCCCGGCGATTGCCGGTGGACTGGGTTCCCGGCCCAGGCAGGTCTGAAGTATGGCAGGTAAAAGCTACGACGAGCTGCTCGCTGAGTATCGTGAGAGCATCCCCGAGCTGGACCCGGAGCAGGTCGAGGAGACCCTCGGCAACGAGGCCGATGTAACCATCGTCGACGTTCGTGAGTCCGACGAATACCGCGCCGGCCATCTTCCCGGAGCGGTCCAGTTGTCACGAGGGTTTCTCGAGATGCAGGCTGCCAAGAAGCTTCCTGATCAGGATTCCAGGATCATAGCCTATTGCGCCGGCGGCGTTCGGTCGCTCTTCGCGGCGAATTCCCTGCGGGTTCTGGGTTACACCAACGTCACCTCGATGAAGGGCGGTTTCACGCGCTGGAAGCAGAATGGGCATCCGGTGGATGTCCCCGAGGCTCTGTCCGACCAGGAGCGCGAGCGCTATGCAAGGCACCTCAGCATCGACGAGGTCGGCGAGGCCGGCCAACTGCTGATGAAGAAGGCAAAGGTGCTCTGCATCGGTGCCGGCGGCCTGGGTTCTCCGGCCGCCTTCTACCTGGCCGCGGCCGGAATCGGCACTCTCGGAATCGTTGATTACGATGTCGTTGATCTGACCAACCTGCAGCGCCAGATTCTCCATACCGATGCCAGGGTGGGGGATCCCAAGACGGACTCGGCGAAGGATACGCTCCTCGCGCTGAATCCCGATATCGAAATCGTTACCCATAACGACCGTGTTCATTCGACGAATGTCGATGAGCTGTTTGAGGGCTACGACATCATCGTCGATGGCTGCGACAATTTTCCGACCAGGTATCTTGTCAACGATGCCTGCTGCAAGCACGGCATTCCGAATGTGCATGGCTCCATCTATCGTTTCGAGGGCCAGGCGACCGTTTTCTGGCCCGGCAAGGGACCCTGCTACCGCTGTCTGTTCCCTGAACCTCCTCCGCCAGAGATGGCGCCTTCCTGCGCCGAGGCGGGAGTCCTGGGAGTACTTCCGGGTGTTATCGGGGTGCTTGAGGCGATCGAGGTGATCAAGATCATCCTGGGTAAGGGCGATCTGCTCACCGGCAGGCTGCTGACCTACGATGCTCTCGAGGCCAGGTTTCGTGAATTGAAGATCCAGGCCGATCCCGACTGCAATTATTGCGGTGAGGGGAAGGAATTCCCCGGCTACACCGACTACGCCCATTTCTGCGGCGTTTGAGGAGTGAAGCGCTTTTGTCGACACTTCCCGAGGAATTTCTGCCCCTGATCGCGGACGCGCCGGGCTTGTCGCTCATCGGCAATACGCCGCTGGTGCCCATCGTCCTGCCCGGCCTCGACAAGCCAGGCGTCGAGGTCTACGCCAAGGTCGAGTATTTCAATCCCGGCGGGTCGATCAAGGATCGCCCGGTGCTCTGGATGCTGCTCAGCGCGATTCTCGATGGCCGTCTTACGCGCGAGCGTACGGTCCTGGACTCAAGCTCCGGCAACGCAGGCATCGCCTACGCGATGATCGGCGGCGCGCTGGGCTACAAGGTCAAGCTTGTCGTGCCCGAGAACGCCTCCGAGGAGCGCAAGAAACGAATTCTCGCGCATGGGGCCCAGTTGGACTTCACCGATGCGGTGGAGGGCTATGATGAGGCTTTGCGCGAGGTGCGCCGCCAGGCTGAGGCTGATCCCGATAAGTATTTCTTCTGTGATCAGTACAGCAACGAGAGCAATTGGCAGGCTCACTATAATATGACAGCGGTCGAGATCCTCGAGCAGACCGACCGCAGGGTTACCCACTTTGTTGGCGGAGTCGGAACCGGAGGTACGATCACCGGAGTCGGGCGTCGTCTGAAGGAAGAGCTTCCGGAGGTCGAGGTTACCATGATTCTCCCCGATGCCTTCCCCGGCATCGAGGGGCTCAAGCCCATGGAGACGGAGGACGATATTGTTCCTGACATCTTCGATGAATCGGTTGTCGACCGGAAGGTACAGGTGAATATCGAGCAGGCCTACGATATGTGCCAGGCCCTGGCTCGCGAGGGTTTTTTCGTCGGACAATCTTCCGGCGGTTACCTTCGGGGAGTCCAGGATGTCGTAGAGAGGATCGACGAAGGGGTTGTCGTGACCGTCCTCAATGACATCGGTGAGCGATATTTCAGCACCAGCCTCTGGGGTTGAGATGCCGCCGCCTCTCTTTTTTTCTCTTTACGGTCGTGACTTTCCTCCGGTTTGAGAAAAAAGTCCGCTTCGGCCAGACCCCCCATTCTGTAACTCTTTTGACTGCAAAGTGTTCCGTTAATACTTTCCGAATAGCGCGGAACCAGATGAGAAAGTTGCATTCTCATCGGAAACAGTCGAGCATATAGCCTCACTCGGCCTCTCTTCAGGGGTCGGTGTTTCTTTTTATACGCGCAAACGGAAGGATGGAGCCATCCCGGACTCACCGGGGGGGACGGCAGGAGACGAAATCGGATGGAGAGCAAAACCAGCGTTCATTCCATAGCTACCGTGAAGAAGGAAGACCTGCTCTGGGTCTACGATCTCATGGTCAGGGCGCGTGAGCTGGACGAAGCGGAGATACGTCTGAGGCGTCAGGGCGCCTTTCAGTTTCAGCTCAGCTGTTCGGGACACGAGGCTATCCAGGCGGTGGCGGCGAAGCTGCTGCGTCCTGGTAAGGACTGGTTCTATCCCTATTACCGTGATCGTACCTTTGCCTATGGCCTCGGAATGACCCCGGCGGACCTTTTCCGGCAGCCCCTGGGCAAGCGGACGGATCCCAGCTCCGGCGGTCGTCAGATGCCGAACCACTTTGCCGCTCCCGAGTTGAACATCGTCAGCCAGTCCAGCCCCACGGGAACCCAGTTCCTGCAGGCGGTCGGCACCGCAGAGGTGAACAAAATTGTCAGGAGCCTGCCGCCGAACCCTTCTCTGCCTTCCTGTAGCGAGGACGAGGTGGTTTACGTCTCCTCCGGAGATGGAGCTACGAGCCAGGGAGATTTTTACGAGGCGATCAGCGCCGCTTCTTTGAACAAGCTTCCCGTACTCTTCGTCATCCAGGACAACGGCTACGCCATCTCCGTTCCAACCGAGGTCCAGACTCCCGGCGCCAGCATCTCCCGTACCTTCTCGGACTTCCCCGGCCTGTTTGTTCGCGAGATCGATGGGGTCGATGTTCTCGCCTGCTTTGATGGCCTTGGAGAGGCGATCGCGCATTGCCGCAGCGGCAAGGGGCCGGCGCTGGTGCATGCACGCGTGGTCAGGCTGAAGCCGCACTCCGATTCGGACGATGATTCGAGCTACCGGTCGAATTCGGAGAAAGAGGAGGACGAGAAGCGCGACCCCCTGCCGATCTTTGAACAGCTGATGGTGGAGCAGGGTCTCGTCGATTCCGAGGATGGTGAGCGTATCAGGAAGGATGCCCATGACGAGTTCCAGGACATCTACGATACGATCAAGGAAGAGGAGATGCCGGCCGCCTCGACAGTTTCCCGGTTTGTTTACAATCCGGAGATTGTCATCGATAAGGAAAATACTCCCGTTGTCGGCGGCGAGAAGATCACCATGGTCGAGGGAATCAACCGAGCCCTGGCCACCGAGATGCAGAGAGACCCCCGTGTAGTTGTCTTTGGTGAAGACGTGGCTGATTGTTCAAAGGATCAGAACCTGCCGGACGTTAAGGGAAAAGGCGGGGTATTCAAGGTTACCCATGGCCTGCAGGCTCGTTTCGGTTCAACCAGGGTCTACAACACCCCCATTGCCGAATCCGGCATTATTGGCCGGGCCATCGGTATGGCGGCAAGGGGCCTGCGGCCGGTGGTCGAAATACAATTCTTTGATTATATCTGGCCGGCCATGAACCAGATCCGCAGCGAACTTGCCATGATGCGCTGGCGTTCAAATAACGCTTTCTCCTGTCCGGTTGTCGTTCGCTGCCCGATCGGCGGTTATGTACGGGGTGGAGCTATTTACCACAGCCAGAGCGCGGAGTCGATGTTCTGTCAGTGTCCCGGTTTGCGGGTGGTTATGCCCTCCAACGCCAGGGATGCTATCGGTCTTCTACGCACCGCGATGCGCTGCGGCGATCCGGTCCTGTTCTTGGAGCACAAGCATCTTTATCGGCAGCAGTATACCCGCGCCTGCGACCCGGGGGCCGACTATGCAATTCCCCTTGGCAAGGCCGCCACGGTTCGAAAGGGTGAAGATGTGACCGTCGTTACCTACGGAGCCCAGGTCCAGAAATCGCTTGAGGCCGCCGAGCAGCTGGCCAGCGAGGGCTTTGAGGTCGAGGTTATCGATCTGCGCTCCCTGCAGCCTTACGATTGGGAGGCCATCAGCTCCTCCACCCGCCGTACCGGTCGCCTCGTGGTCGTCTACGAGGAGAGCCGGTCTTTCGGTTTTGGCGCCGAGATCGCCGCTCGAGCGGCGCAGGAGCTTTTCAGCTATCTCGATGCTCCGGTCATGAGGGTTTCGGCCAAGGATACCTACGTCGGATTCGCCCAGGAACTCGTGGATGCCTGCCTTCCCCAGGTAGCCGACATCTGCGAGACGCTGCGTCGTTCGGTCAGGTTCTGAGCGTTCGCTGAAATTTTTCAGCCTTCTGCCCGGCATTTTTCCGGTGAAGGTTTGAAGAAGGCATCTGCATGCAGAAGCCCGGAGGACGTTTATCCTCGAGGATTGTGAGGTCTTTCACGAGACCGTCTGAAACCCATTACGAAAAAAAGGGTCCGGGGGTACTTTTTTTCTGCAATGACCGAGTCCTGAACTTCGTCTGATGGGATGTAAGAAATAAATTAAATCGCGACAGTATTTGTTCTACTCGTGACCGTTTGGTGACAAAGGTTGAGTATCTTACCGTGGCGAAAGGGCCGAGAGGCCCAAAGCATACCGAAGCCAAAGGGCT